>JBAUAY010001362.1:0-19854 GCA_049676235.1 Streptosporangiaceae bacterium | reverse complement strand
GAGGCACCGGAGGTCGGCCACGCGCTCTACTATCCCAGCCAGGGACCGCAGACCAGCGCCAGGGACATCGGCGACAGCGCGGTGCTCGAGCTGTCCGGGCTCGGGGCGGCCGCGGCGGCCGGCTCGCCCGCGGTGGCCCAGCTGCTCGGCGGCCAGCTGCGCGACGCGGCCGACCTCACCGAGCGGCTCACCGCGGTGTGCGCCGGACGGTCGAGCCGGTTCAAGATCCCGGTCCTGGACAACGCGGGGACCCCGCTGGGGGTGGACGTTCGCAAGGTCGTAGAGCTGGGCCTGACGCCTTCGGTGACCACGGGCATCTTGCACCGCTCGGCGGGCACCGGCCAGGTCGGCGCCGGGGTGGCGGAGGCCCCGCTGGCCTGCTTCGCCGATGCCCTGGCCGACCTCGACCACCGTCTGACCGGTGACGTCAGCCGGGCTCCGGGCTGACACTACCCATCGCGACCTCGATCGGCGGCGAGGCCGCGATGGTGTTGGACACATAGCAGACGCGCAGGGCCGGCTCGAGGAGCCGCTCGACCGCCTCGGGCGGCGCGTCGGACGCCACCGTCAGCTGCAACCGGGAGAAACGCGGGCCGTCGTAGGTGCCCGTGGCGGTGACGGTAAGACCCGGCAGGCTGATGCCCCGCTTGCCGGCCGCCCAGTTGAGCGCGAGGGCATAACAGGAGGCCATGGCGGCCAGCAGGTACTCCGTCGGCATCGGCCCTGTGCCGGTGCCGCCCGCGTGCGGCGGCTCGTCGACCAACAGGTCGAAGCGGCCGGCCTCGACCCGGCAGCGCCAGCCGCCCTCCCACCTGGCGACCACCGAGTTGGTCAGCGGACGCCCTGCACCGCCAGCCTCGGTCACCGCGTATGCCCGCAGCGCACGCCGGCCTGGAGCGAACCCGTCGCCGCAGGCCGGCGAGCCTGAGGAAGGGTCATACAGTCCACGTGTTGAGCTGGAAGGCGCCGGCTCGCCAGGCGGTGAGGGCCGAGTCGAGGACGTCCAGCGGGCTGAATGCCTTCACCCCGTCGATGAGGTCCTCCTCGCGGAACCCGTATAGGGCGCCCATGGCAAACCGGCAGGCGTAGACCGTGGCGCCCTCCTTGAGGAGGGTTTCGATCTGCCGGTTCCCGGCCAGGTTGCCGGGGAAGCCCTCGGTGCCGACCGTGGGGTAGCCGCGGTGCCGCGAGGCGAGCAGCACGCCGGGGCCGTACAAGACGATCGACACGTCGAATCCCTTGCGCACCAGGCGGGTGGAGGTGAGCAGGTTAACCAGGGAGACCGAGCCCTCGAACGGCACGGAATGGATGAAGACGAAGGCCTTCTCACCGGGGTTGGCCCGGATGTCATCGAAGATCTTCTCCTCGGTGTTGTACAGCGAATCGACGCCGGCCTCGCCGCGCGGCGACTGAACGGTGATCGGCATTAAGCCTCCTGATAGTTGGGAACACCGACAACGGAAGTGCCCGCTCAGCCGGTCGGCTAAGTGGGGCCATGCGGACGCTGGGTCTTGGTCCACGTCATGCGGTGACTGCCCGGCATGCGCCGCATCAGCGCGGAACGCACCGGCCAGGGCACCGCCCGGTACGCGGGGACGTACACCCGCAGCCAGAACACCTCGGCTCCCCGGGGTCGGCGCAGCGGCGGGATCCGGTACTTGGCCGCCATCTTCTGCTGCGCCGCGACCATCAGGTAGTGCTCGGACGTGGCGCGCAGCCAGCGGGAGAATGACACGTCAGGACCCCAGCCCGGCCAGCAGGTTCTGCGCCGCCAGGGCGATCGGCTCGTTGAGCGCCCCGATCGGCGGCGAGTAGACGTTCTCCATGGTGGCGAGTTCGCCGATGGTAATCCCGATCCTGACCGCCATCGCCAGGAAGTCGGCCCGCTCCTTGATGCCCTCGCGGCCGACCATCTGCGCGCCGATGAGCCGGAGTGAGGTCGGCTCGGCGAGCAGCTTGACCCGGACCTTCTCCACCCCGGGGTAGTAGCGGGCCCGCGAGATCCCCTCGGCGACGCCGACCACGTGCGGAATGCCGAGCGCTGTGGCCAGGGTCTCGCTGAAGGAGACGCCGCCGATCATCCAGTCCCCGGCCATCATCCCCCAGGGCACGCTGACCGGCTGGTAGCGGCGCTCGCCGCCCGCCGCGTTCGTGCCCGCGACCTTGCCCTGCGCATAGGCATGGCTGCCGGACAGGCCCTGGATCGGGATGTCGGTCACGCTGTGCGGCACCTCGACGCAGTCGCCCGCCGCCCAGACGTCCTGCCCCGACGTGTGCATCCGCTCGTCGACGATGATGCCGTTGGCCGAGCCGATCCGCACCCGGCCGGCCCGGGCGAGGCTGGTGTTCGCCTCTTTGTTCGTGCAGATGACAGCGAGGTCACATGAGATTTCCCCGGCCGAGGTCTCGACCGCCCGGAGATTGCCCTGGCCGACGAAGCCAGTCAGCGTGGTGTTGAAGTGAAGCTTGGCGCCCTTTTCCTGCCAGGAGTCCTGCACCGGGGCGATGATGTCGGGGTCGGTAGCCACGGAGAGCGCCCAGGCGCCCGGGTCCACCAGGTGCGTCTCGATGCCGCGGTGGCAGAGCGCGGTGACCATCTCCAGGCCCAGCGGGGAGGCCTCGACCACCACCGCGGCGCGCACCCCATCCAGGACCTTGTCCCACTCCATGGCCCGGCGGATGTTCTTCACGTAATACAGGCCGCCCAGATCGGCGCCTGGCACCCCGGGGGAGGCGTAGTCGAACCCGGTGGCGATGATCAGACGGTCGTAACCCACTTCGCCTTCGCCGTCCACCGAGACGGTCTTGTGCTCGGTACTGAAACTGGTTACCCGTGTCTCATAGTGGATGTCGATGCCCGCGGTGGCGTACGTTTCCCGGGTCGCCAGGAACAGCCGCTCGAAGTCGGGTATCTCCCGGCCGTGCACGTAGGGAATGCCGCACGGGCTGTAGCCGACATCCTCGAACTCGGTGTAGACCCGGACGTCCGCCGTTGGGTCGGTGCCCTTGGCCGCCCCGGCCGCGCCTATGCCCGCGGCGCCGCCACCGATCACTACGATCCGCTGCGCCATCAGTAGTCTCTTCTCATCTGAAGCGGGACGCGACGTTTAGTATCCGTTATAAGTCGTACACTATACTGGCGAGAGTTATCCTGAACGTCAAGGGACGATCACCTTTGAACCAAGCTGAGGCCAGATGAGCCGAGTGCCACGTACCCAGGGGCCGCCGTGCCTGGACGCGCAGGCAGGCGGCCGCGGTGACGCGGTCGCCGGCGACCTGGAGCGCATCGTCGGCTCCATCGGCCTGAAGGTGTTCAGCCATCGCAAGCGGATGGGCCTGTCCCTGCAGCAGCTAGGCGAGCGTTCCGACGTCTCGGCCGCCGCCATTCACAAGATCGAGCAAGGCGGCATGGTACCGACCATCACCACCTTGCTGAAGATCGCGGGTGCGCTCGGCCGCCCGGTCTCCTATTTCGTGGAAGAGGACGTCGGCCAGGACGACGTGGCCGTCTTCACCCCGCCTGAGGAGAACCGTCCGGTGTACACGTCCCACGAGGGGATCGAGCTGAACAGCATTTCCGGCCCTTACGGCCGGTTCCTGCTGGCGGGAGCACGAGCCTGCGTGATACCCGGCGCGACCAGCGGACGCAAGCCGATGCAGCATCCAGGCGAGGAACTCGTCCACGTCATCAGCGGCGCACTCGAGTTCACCGTGACTGGGCAGCCCTATCAGGTCGTGCCCGGCAGCACGCTGCACTTCAGGGGCGACCAGCCGCACACATGGCGCAATCCGGGCGCGACCGAGGCGCATGCCGTCTGGATGGCGCTGCGCCCGCAGTAGCCGCAGGTCATGATCCTCGCCGAAAGCGTGCCGCCGCGGCGGCCTGGCGGGTTGATCGCCCGCATCCTGCCTTCCGCCGCGGTGGCCGCGGAGTCCGTCGGCGAGCTACCCGAAGCGGGCCTCGGGCTCTTCCCCGCTGAGGAGCTTGCGGTACGCACGGCCGGGCCGCGGCGCCGGGCCGAGTTCACGGCGGGCCGGTTGTGCGCGAGGAGCGCCCTGGCCGGGCTGGGGGTGCCGGGCGCCCCGATAACGCCGGGGCCGGCTGGCCAGCCGCAGTGGCCGGCCGGCGTGACCGGCAGCATCACGCACTGCCAGGGCTACCGGGCCTGCGCGGTGGCGTGGGCTACGGACGTGACCGCGATCGGCATCGACGCCGAACCAGACGAGGAACTTCCCGGAGGCCTGATCGAGGCGGTGGCCACCGGCCCCGAGCGGGCCTGGATCCGGCGCCAGACGGCCGCCATGCCCGCGGTGCGGTGGGAGCGCCTGGTCTTCAGCGCCAAGGAGGCGACAGCCAAGCTGTGGTACCCGCTGACCGGGCAATGGCCGGGTTTCGGCGAACTGGCCGTATTCGCGGCGCCCGCCGGCACGTTCACGGTCCGCCTGCCCGGCACCGGACCGGCACCGGCCGACCGGCCGGTGACCATGACAGGCCGCTGGCTGGCCCGCGACGGGCTGATCCTCACCGCGATCACCTGGAACCGCTGACCCGCCGCCGAGGCCTACTTCTTGGGGTCGTAAAGGGCCGCGAAGTTGTCGTGCAGCATCGCCTCGGCCAGTCCGCCGTCTCCGGCCGCGGTCCGCATCCGGACCACCTCGCCCTGGTAGTCGCCCCAAGGCTCATCGCTGGCGAACAGCACCCGGTCTCCTCCGATGCCGCGCCGCTCTATCTCGCGGGCCAGCCACCTCGGCGCGAAGCCGATCGTCCAGCTCGTATCGGTGTAGATCTGCTTGCCAGCCTCTAGCCAGTCAAAGAACCGGCTGCTTATCAGCTTGATGTGACCGCTCATGCCGCCGCCGAAATGGACCAGGTGAATCTTCACGTCGTCGGCGTAGCGGTCGACGAGGAGGCCGACCTGGTCGATGTCGGATGCCGCGCCCGGTGAGGTGTGCACGTGCACGACGAGGCCGTGTTCCCGCGCGGTGGCGAAGATCTGGTCGAGCTGTGGCTGACAGGCCGGGTCGTCGGGCCGGCCGCCGAGCAGGAAGCTGGTCTTCAGCGCCACCACGCCGTGCTCGCCGGCCAGGGCTAGGGCCGCCGAGGTGAGCTCGGCGTCCTGCGGGCGGGGTGAGACCCACAGCCCGCACCTGATCCGGTCGTCGGCCGCCGCGGCCTCCAGAACCAGCGGGTTGAAGCCGAACGAGATCGACGCGTCGGGAACCCCGTAGTTGGGCAGGACCAGTGCGCGCTCGACGCCCTCGCGATCGAGGTCGGCGATCAGCTCGGCGACGGTGGCCCGCGCCAAGATATCCGGGTTGCAGGGAGGCCCGCCGTAGAAGGGGAAGGCGGGCATCTTGCCTAGGTGCCTGTGTGCGTCGTTAACAAGTTGGGTTCCCATGTGCAGGCATGCTAACGCCCGATCGTTTCCGATACAAGATGTATATCTCGCATAGGAATTAAAACGCCGAAGACGGCTGGTGGCTCGCCCGATTGTGCGCGCGGCTACGGTTACATGATGGAGTTCCCGATCCCGCGGCTGTACGCCGACGCGCGCGTGGCGCGCATCTACGGCGGCACCAGCGAGGTCATGAAGTCGATCATCAGCAAGTCGCTCGGCCTTTGACCGAGCCGGGGAAAGGGTTACGCGTGCGTATCGAAGGACTGTCCGCTCTGGTCACCGGCGGTGCCTCCGGCCTCGGCTTCGCGACCGCCGGCCTGCTCGCCGAGCGCGGCGCCAGCGTAGTGCTGGTGGACCTGCCTAGTTCGGCGGCCCAGGACGCGGCCGAGCGGCTAGGTCCGTCAGCCTCCTTTGTCGCGGCGGACGTGACCGACACCGACGCCGTGCAGGCCGCGCTGGATGCCGCGGAGGAGAACGGCCCGCTGCGGGCCGTGGTCCACTGCGCGGGCCGGGGCGGCGACCGGTTCCGCATCATCGACAAACAGCGCACACCGGGCAACCTGGACGCCTTCGCCGAAGTCGTCCGGATCAACCTGATCGGGACCTACAACGTGCTGCGGCTCGCGGCAGCGCGGATGAGCGGCAACGACCTGCTCGACGGCGACCGCGGCGCCATGGTGCTCACCGCGTCGGTGGCCGCGTTCGACGGCCAGATCGGCCAGACCTCCTACACCGCCGCTAAAGCCGGGGTGCACGGAATGACACTGGTCGCGGCGCGCGACCTGGCGAGCTGGCAGATCCGCGTCAACACGATCGCCCCCGGTATCTTCGACACCCCCATGCTCGCCCAGCTGCGCGAAGACATCCGGCACAGCCTGGCGGCGTCCGTGCCGCACCCCAAGCGCCTGGGCGACCCCGGCGACTACGCCCACCTCGCCGTGAGCATCGTCGAGAATCCATATCTCAACGGCCAGACGATCCGCCTCGACGGCTCCATCCGGATGGCGCCGCGCTAAGCGGGGATCGATGGAGACCCCGGTCGCCGGTGACCTTGGCCGCAAACCGTCACTGGGCCAAGCGCCTACGTCACCTTCTAGGGTGCGGCCGCCAGAACGTCGCGAGCATGCCCGCCGTCGCCACCACGGCCACTCCCAGAGCGATGCCGCCACCGGCCCAGCCGGTCACCGTGATGCCGGCCGCGGCGTCCACCGATACACGCCCCGGTCCCAGGGTCGCCAGCGCCAGGCAGACCACCGAAAGGGCTAGGACGTACTCGTAGCCGTCCTTGAACACGAAGAACCCGTTCGGCCGGTGCGCGAGTATGCCGGCGATCAGCATCACGGAGATGATCGCCGCGCAGGCCAGTGGCGTGAGCAGGCCAATGACCAGCAGCACTCCCGCGCCAATCTCGGTGACCACGCTCATCCACGCCTGCAGCTTGCCGTACCGCAGGCCGAGACCGCTGAACCAGCGGGCGGTGCCCTCGATGCGGCCGCCGCCCTTCCAGTGGTTGATCCCGTGCGCGATCATGGTCATGCCGACGACCACCCGCATTAGCAGCAGCACCACAACCTCGGCGTTCCCCATCTCAGCCTCCTGCCAGCTCAATCGGCGCCGTAGCGCTTTCCTGTTCGCCTCGGCGGGGCCACGTGGATGAAGGTCCCCAAAGGACGGAGTCCGGGCGAGCCCGTCGCCGGGGAGGGCGGTGCTCATGCTCGTCGGCAGGCGGTGATTTTGGTGCGGGAGTCTTGCTCGGCGACGATCTAGGTCAGCTACTGCCGGAAACGGTCATGGCACGGGCCTGGCACTGCACTGCGGTGCAGTCTCAGGCGCGAGCGGGACGTCAACTTGTGCGTTGCCGACGTTGCTGGTTGCGCAGGGAGATCTCGTCGGACTCGGCGATGTGGTCGGCCTGGACGGCTCGCAGTCCCTGGCCCAGGCGTTCGCGGGCCTGCCGCAGCAGCTTGAGGGAGTTGGTGGAGGGGCCCTGCGGGGCGGCGCGCTCCGGATCAGCCCCGTGTTCCTCGATGAGGTGGGTCTGCAGGGCTGCGGCGACTTCGTCGGCCGCCTTCAGCGCGTGGTAGATCGCCCGATCCCGTGCTGTGTCGTCAACCATGTGGCCAGTATCGCGCGTCAGGGCGCCTCAGGGGCACGAGAACTCACCGGCCTGCCGCCGCGGGCGTGGGTTTCGCGGGTGGCTGATGACGCGAGATCGGCCCACTGACCCATCAGCGCTCATCTGGGTCGCCAGGCAGGCGGACGGTTTCGCGCGCTATTCCCCGGCGAACTCCATCCCCCAGCTGATCACTTCGGCGGGATGCAGCCGGATGATAGACCCAGTCGGCTCGCCATCTGGGCCGACCGCATCGGCGAGAGCCTCCGCCCGGCCACGGATCAGCACGCATCGAGGTCGCCACGGTGGCAGTACGTCATCGACTACCAAGGCAACGTTCGGGTTGCGCTGTGCGTTGTGAAACTTCCGGGTCCGGGCGAAGTCCCGGCCGCCGATGTCGATCGCGTCCAGCTCAGGGTTGTAGCACCAGCCGAGGGGAACGACGTGCGGCATTCCGGCTCCGTCGATAGTCGCGAGCCGACCGAGCTTGCCTTTTGCCAGATAGGTCAGTTCAGCGTCAGAGAATACGCTCATTTCACACTCACCAACCTGTCGCGATCGTGAAAGTCAATGGTCCAGACGTTACACGCGCTATCCGCGCCGTGCGCGAGCAGTTGTTCGACGCCGCTGAGCGCGTCCTGCCCCAGGACGGGCCGTTGAGTCCTCTGCCATGTGAGTCGCTTACAGGGACTGATGCGCTCATGCCGCGACGCGCGCGCGTCATCGCAGCGTGGTCACTGGCCTGGTGGCGGCTAGGATCGCTGTGTGATTACCGGCGTTCATGCGATCGTGTTCTCCCCCAATGCCGAAAAGGTGCGTGCGTTCTTCGCGGACGTGCTGGGCCTGCCGTCGGCCGACGCGGGCGGAGGCTGGCTCATCTTCGCCCTGCCCCCTGCCGAGCTTGCTGTTCATCCAGCCGACGGCGACGGCCGGCATGAGCTCTACCTGATGTGCGACGACATTCACGCCACGCTCGCCGGATTGCAGGACAAAGGAGTGGAGGTGGCGCGCGGTGTATCCGATCAGGGCTGGGGGCTGCTCGCTGCGATCCGCTTGCCGGATGGCGGGGAACTGCCCATCTACGAGCCCCGGCACCCTTCACCCCTCCAACCCTGACCAGGTGCCGTCGGGGATAGCGACCTTCGATCAGCTTGCGGAGCGCGGCTCACGCGGTCGAGGTCAGGCTGATGGCTTGCGGGCCTGGGTGGCAGGTGCACGCCTGAGCGCTCGCGCGGACAGGACTGTAAGCCAGCCGAAGCCGGTCACTATGCTGGCTCGCTGGAACAATCCGGCGAGATTGACCAGCCGGGGTGATTGATTAAAGCCCGCACCGAACAGCGCCGTGGTGGCCAGCATGGTCGTTGCGGTAGCCGCGCAGTACAGGCCGAATCCGCGCTGGCCTATCCGGATGGAGCGCCAACTGCAGGTGAACGCGGCGGCCGGCAGGCCGACGAACACCGGGACCGCTGCGAGGTTATGCACTATGCCGGTGCGGCTGGGCTGAAGGAGCGCATCGGGTGTTCCTGGCGGGTAGCCGCTGACCGGGTCAGTAGCGAAGACGGCTGCGCCGATGAGGCCGGCACCGGCTGCGCCGATCAAAGCCTGTCCCACCCGCGTGCTGAGCGCGGGATCACGGGCGCGCCATAGGCCCGCGGCACCGGCGAGGACCAGCGTCCCGGTCACGGTGAAGTTCGCAGCCTGGACCCAACCGCGCGGCCCTAGCGCCAGCGAACTGACAGGGTGACGCGAAGGCCGGTATCCCTCCCGGCTAGCGCCTTCGACGAGGAATGCCGTGACGAAGACCGGTCCTGCAGCCAGACCGCAGTACAGCAGACCGCGAGTCCAGCTTGCTGATCTGGCATGCGCGCTGGTGGGCTCCACAAGCAAAGAGTAGCCAGTCGGCCAGCGCCGCTTGATGGCATGCCAGGTGCATGCTGATCGAGCATCGCGGCTGCGTCCCTCAGGTACATCCGACCTCAGGTACATCCGAGCGCTGCCCCGCCCCGGGTATCCGATTACCCTCCGCGTCAGCCTCATTAAATAAGTTGACAGCGTTAACTGACACATTGGAGACTCAGCTTAATAAACGGTGTAAACACGATCATGACAAGGGGACCTCAGATGATCGACATGCAGCTTCTCGACGGCGTACTCATCGCTCTGGCGGTTCTCGTCGGCGGCGCGATCGCCTTCTCGGTCGCGATCTTGGCTGCGGCCTCCGTTACCAAGCGCGGGCAGGCACCGTACGGGGGAACCCGACGTGACCTGCCACCGCACGGTGGAACCCGACGTGACCTGCCACCGCTCCCGCAGCCAGATACCGACGACGCCCGTGAGCTCGTACTACGCTGACTGCCGTCACTGACCGGGGGTCGGGGACGGCGTGCAGATACGGGGCATCATGAGCGGGGTGGCGCTGAGCGGCTAGCCGGTGGACGACGGGAACGATGTTCTCCGGGCCGAACGCCGGGGCCTGCCCGGCGATCACGACCACGCCCAAGGCGGGAATCTTCTTTGGCCACGATGTCATCTGCTGGCATGGCACCCTCTGTCGCGATGTAGTGGAGCCGGCTTCGACTCCGAGCAGCTGGTTCTTGTGCTTGGAGTTCGTGCTCCAGGCGAGGGACGCTGTAGGCGATGATGGGGCGTGACCGATCGCTCCGTCTCGCCGGTCCTTTCTGCCGTCGAGCGCGAGGTGGCGGCGTCGCTGCTGGGCGATGCCTGGGGTGAGCCTGTCGAGATATGCGCAGCAGAAGTGGTGTGGAAGAGGCGCCACGTCGTGCGCCTGGGCACACGCGATGGCCGTTCGGTGATCCTGAAGCGCCCGCGCCGGGATCGGCAGGGAGGGGAACCTGAGCGGGCGGCGTTCGGCATCGAGCTGGCCAGCCTGGAGTACCTGGCAGGTATGCCGGTCCCTGTTGCCCCCCGGCTGCTGGGGGCGGACGTGACGGCAGGCGTTCTGCTCATGGAAGAACTGCCCGCGGGCCGGTCTATGGCTGACTCTTTGCTGCTCGGTGACCGGGCTACCGCCACCGCCGACATGGTCGCTTACGCCACTGCCCTCGGGTCAGTCCACGCCTGGAGCATTGGCCGGACCGCGGGATTTGAGCGCGCCCGGGCACGGTACAGCCCGGCGGCCGGTTCCCACCCATGGTGGCTGGAAAGGATCGAGCGTGGACGCGGCCAGTTCCTGCGCGTCGCCTCGGTTCTTGGTGTGGCCACGGAGGGGGTTGACGCCGAGATTGACGGGCTCGTCCGCATGCTAGGCGGTCCGAGGGACCTCAGCTTCGTCCACGGAGACCTGTGCCCCGATAACGTACGTCTGGCCGATGGCTGTATCCGCTTCTTCGATTTCGAAGGATCGAGCCTGGGGTCAGCCGCCCTGGATGCTGCTTACCTGCTGGCCCCGTTTCCCAGCTGCTGGTGCTTCGCGGACGTACCCGCTGATATCGCGGATCTGGCCATGGCGGCGTACCGCAGCGCGCTAGAGGCGGGCGGAGTTGAGGCGGGACAGGACTTCGACACCGAGTTGACCGCTGCCCTGGCGGGCTGGGTCGTAGCCCGGGGCGCCATGATCGAAGGAGCACTCGAGCGCGACAGGCAGTGGGGAACGACAACGATGCGGCCCCGGCTGGTGTCATGGACCGAGCGCTTCGCCGCGGCCGCTGCTACTACCAGCACCTTCCCTCGGCTGCGGATCCTCGCCGAAGGACTGAATGACCGGTTTCGCTCCCGGTGGCCAAACGCGGTCATCCCGGCCTACCCGGCCCTGGCCGATCCCCGGTCGACCCTCGCCAGACTGCCGAAGTGGTGGGAACCGGGTATCTGACCCGCTACCCCCGGACCGTGCGAGGGATCGGCCGGCGAACGGTGGGCGATAACCCTAAGCTCGTCACATGGCCAGGTACTTCGATATCCATCCTGCCAACCCGCAGCGGCGCACGATCATCCAGATCGCCGATATCGTGCGCGCAGGCGGCGTGATCGCCTACCCGACGGACTCCTGCTACGCGCTCGGGTGCCAGCTCGGCAGCACAGACGGCATCGCGAGGATCAGGTCAATCCGGCACCTCGATGACCGGCACCACCTCACGCTGGTATGCCAGGACTTCGCCCAGCTGGGCCAGTTCGTGCACGTCGCCAACCCGGTGTTCCGGGCGGTCAAGGCGGCGACCCCAGGCAGCTATACGTTCATCCTGCCCGCGACCAAGGAGGTACCGCGCAGGTTGCAGCACCCGGGGAAGAAGACCGTCGGGGTGCGGATCCCGCGCCACGTAGTGACCCAGGCGCTGCTCGCCGAACTCGGCGAGCCCCTTGTCTCGAGCACCCTGCTGCTGCCCGGCCAGGACGAACCCATGACCCGCGGATGGCAGATCGCCGAGCAGCTCGATCACGCCGTGGACGCCGTGATCGACTCAGGCGACTGCGGCACCGAGCCGACAACGGTGATCGACTTCTCGCAGCAGGAACCCGAGATCGTGCGCCGCGGGGCAGGCGACACGTCGGGTTTTGACTGAGCCGCGGCCCGCGGCCAGCCGCTCGGCCTTACCGACGAGCCAGGCAAAAAAACAAAGTCCCTGGCGGGCCAGAAGAAGGCCCGCCCGGGACGTCACCCGAGGGCTATCACCACCTGCTGGTGGCGGCCATCTGCCGGTCATGACGACCGGTCTCGGGGGCGCTGCTGACCACCAGGATTAGGTAGACAACAGCCGAGACAAAGAACCCGACGAGCCATGAGATGTCCGCGCCGCCGAGGTGGCTGACGAACGGGCCTACGTAGTCCGGCTGCGAAACGAAAGGCCATTCCGCGACGAGGCCCACGGCGTACGCTACGAGCCCGCGCCACGCGACTTTACCGTAAACGCCATCCGGGATGAAGAATGCCGTTACGTCGTAATTACCCCGGCGGACCAGGAAGTAGTCGGTCAGGTTTACCGCGGACCACGGAATGAAGATGACCAGCAGCACATCGAGGAAGTTGGACAGGTTGTTAACGAAATGCTTGTACCCGAGAAGTGCGATCAGTACGCCTACCGCCATCACGCATATGAATGGCACCACCCGCAGCATTACCGATACCGACTTGAACCGGCGCCACATGTTGCCCAGGGCCAGCACCTGGAATGCGCCGGTGTAGGCGTTGAGCGTGTCCGAGTTGATCAGGCTCAGCGTCAGGATGACGAGCGCCCACTTACCGGAGATCTTGCCGATGGCCGCCACCGGCCCGAGCGACGGCAGCAGGGCGGCGAGGTAGGCGCCGATCGTGCACGCGACGATGGTGGAGACGATGTTGCCCGCGTAAATGGCCCAGAACAGCCGCCGCCCGCTGGTGTTCACCGGCAGGTACCTGGTGTAGTCCGACACGAACGGCGCCCAGCTCAGCATGTCGATGACGAGCAGGGCAGCGCCTGCGAGGAACAGGCCGGCGGTGGGCGCGTGCAGGGTCGTCTCCTTGGCCGGGAGCGATCCGTACCGCAGGCCCTGGATGAGCATGATGATCATCGACACGCCCACGATGACGACCGTCGCCTGCATGACCCGGTGAATCCAGCGGTAGCCGAAGATCCCGATCACCACCGCAGGGACCGCCAGGATCAGGATCCACTCCGGGATGGTGAGAGACCCGATGACCCCTTGAGCGCTCTGCGACTGGATGACGAGCTGCGCCGCGATGAAGCCGACGTTCAGGAGCAGGACGCATGGGAACAGGAAGGCCGCCCGTAGAAGCCGAACTGGCCGCGGGACTGGATCGTCTGCGGTACCCCGAGCCGGGGACCCTGGGTCGCGTGCAGGGCGATGAACAGTGCGCCGGCCAGCGTCCCGGCCGCGATGGCAATGATGGCCCACCAGAACGTAAGGCCGATCGACACGACCACGCCGCCGAGCACCACGTTGAACACGTTGATGTTGGCGCCGGCCCAGAAGACGGCCTGATGCCACGGCTTCCCGTGCCGGGCGCCGGCCGGGATCATGTCGATGTGGTGTGTCTCGACATACCGGCGCAGCTGTTCATTCTGCACCACGGTCTCATTCATGACCTAAATTACCTTCCCGAAAAGGAGCTGCTCATGTCGTTGTGTCGTATCGCTTGGACTTTTGGGTTACCTAAGCCGCTGATCGCGGCCTTGAGCCGCTCGACGCAGGATCATGAAAGGTCGCATCCAGACCCATTGAGCATGCGTCCGGGTGCACGCGTCAGGACGGGCGGCTATTCTGGAGCGTGCAGGTATAGCGGAGGTTTGCGAACGCAGGGTTCCTCCGATCGGTATATATCGCCAAGTCGGTGCGGCCGGAACCAGATCGCCGGCCGAGGCTAAATATATCGGTCGGTCTCGTCGTAAATAAGCGTTTTACCTAGAGGAAACGATCCAATGCGATCGCCCATACGCGGTTACCGGGCGGGGTGCCGCGCAATTATCAGCCGGTGATGCTGGCCAGCGTCTCCCGCATCTTCTGCGTCAGCGGATCGCCCGGAGGCAGCGCCCGCTCGCCGCGCCCGATGATGTCGTTGAGCAGGGCCATCGCGTCGCCTAGCCGGCCCGTTGCGTAGTATCCGCGCGCCAGGTCCGCCCGGCACGCCAAGGTGGTCGGGTGATCAGCGCCGATGGTGCGCTCGTAGCCCTTGCAGGTCTCCTCGTAGAGCTGCAGCGCCGAGGCCATCCGGCCGGCGGCGAAGTGGGCCGATGCGAGGTTGCCGCGGGCCCGGAGTGTGTCCGGATGGTCCAAGCCGAGCAGTTCTTCCCGGTCGGTAAGAACCCGCTTGTACTGGGAGATGGCGTCCTTGGTCTGGCCGCCCGCCAGGTAAGCGTCGGCCAGCCCCAGGCTGGCGGTCATGGTGTCGGGATGCTGCGGGCCCTGAATGCGCTCCCGGTCGGCCAGCGAGTGCCGGTACGCGCGGATCGCCTCGGCGGGCTTTCCCGCGGCCTTGGCCGCGGCGGCGTACTCTTCCCGGGCGGCGAGGGTATCGAGATGGTCCGCGCCGCAGACGAGCTCGCTGCCTGCGACAGCCTCCTCCAGGATGGCGACCGCATCGCCGGGCTGGCCGACGGCCACTAGGGCGCGGCCGAGGCTGACCTTGGCCGCGATGGCGCCCGGATGATCAGGCCCAAGCATGTTCGCGCGGCCGTCAAGGACCCGGCGGAACCACGAAACGGCCTCGGCTGCCTGCCCGGCCGCCATCAGCGCCTCACCCAGGTATCCGCTCACCGTGAGGGTTTCCAGGCTGCCGGAACCGAGAACCCGTTCGCTGTCCGCGGCGAGCTCGCGCCAGTAGGCGACGGCCGGCTCGGTCAGCCGCGCGCTGTCCATGCTCTGCCCGGCCAGCACCACCAGCGGGTGACAGCGACTGTCTACCCAGAGCACGTCCCCGGCGGCCTGCCGGAGGCTGACGGCGCACGACCGCAGGTCCGCGGCCAGCCGCGACCGCGGCTCATCCCGGGGCCAGATCTCGAGCAGCGCATCCGCCGCGGCCCGCGCCGCCCGGTCGTAGAAGTCTTTGGGCACGGCCGCGCGGATCGCCGCCTGGATCACCGGGCTTATCCGGACCGCCGGCGGTGTGCCCGGCGGGTCGATGGCCATCAGCCCCGCCTGCTTCAGGCTGAGAACCGCGTTCCAGCTGCGCTGCGGATCCGGCGGCGGCGCGGCACCGTCACCTATGAGGTACTGGCCGGCGGCCTTGGTGGTGAAGACGGCGCCTGGTATCCCGTGACCGTCAAGCAGCGCGGCCAGCGTCACCAGCGACCGGATGCTCACGCTCGGCGACAGGTGTTCGGCGTATTCGGCCGAGAACGTCCAGGTGACCGCGGCGGCCGACGTCTCGGCCCGGCCTGCGTTCGCGAGCTGCTTCTGCCGCCGCGTGAAGTACTGCCGGTAGTCGCGGCAGGACATGCCCGAGCTGGCGATGACCGCGCTGGCCTGAGCTAGCGCGATCGGCTCGGAGCCGAGGTCCCCGACCAGGTCGATCGCTCCGCTGCGCTGGTCCGGGTCGGTGCCGAGGCGGCCGGATAGGTAGTTCATGGCCTCCCGCGTGCTGAAGGCCGGTACCGGCAGGGCCAACGCCCGGTGCTCGGCGGATATGGCGGCTGGATTGGCGGTGGTGATCAGCAGCCTGCCTGTCGGGCCCACAGGCCAGAGCCCTCGCAGGTCCGCCCCGTCGCGCAGGTCATCGAGCACCACAAGCCACGGTCGGCTGGTCTTGCCGAGCCAGTCGACAAACCGGGCTGCCACCGACTCGGCATCGCCCGCGTCGCTGGCTCCCATCGCCGCGGCCGCCTGTACGAAGCCGGAAAGCACCGACGCCCGGCTGCTGCCCACCACCCAGGTCAGCACGTCCACCCCGGGCGAGCGCCACAGCGACTCGGCGAAATACCGGGCTAGCTGAGTCTTGCCGGTCGACCCCCGCCAGTCCGAGGCCGCCGAGGGCACTTGGTCGGGGACCAGGGCCACCGTGGCGCCAGGAAGCAGCGTGGTCTCGAGCTCAGGAACGGTATCGGGCCTGCCGGTGAAGCCATCAGCCAGTGGAGGTACCGGACCCGACCAGATCGGCCACGTTGGGGTGTGACCCTCCTGTCCTCCCGGCCCGGTGGGCTGCACCCTGCCGTCCACCGACATTAAACCGTGACTGCCGGTATGCAACCAGAACCTCCCGATACGCCCGGTTGGTGCAGTGACCAACGATACGGCCCGCCGGTGCCGGCGCGCCTAGAGATCGGTGTCCTAGGCAGACCTGTGCTCAAATAGAGACCCCAGGGTCGGCCGGTCAGGCAGAAAACGGTGACCTCCTAGGAAGCGATCACGTTGCGGAGGCCGAACACCCGTCGTTCGCGCCTCAGCGCCGACGCCACGACCCGGTCCCGCCACGGCGTGCTGATCGCCGCCCGGTAGCGGGGGTCCTCGAGGACCTCGGGCCCCGCCAGCTCGTGCACGGACAAGAAATCGGGTCCGGGCCCGTCTAGGCTGCGGACGAGCCGGAACCTGCGGATGCGCCGCCACCCGGGGACCTCGAGCAGCATCGGGATGTGCTCGCGGGTGTACCAGGCGGTCAGGTCGTCCACGTTCTCAGTGGGCACCGACATCGCCACGGTCAGGACCACCGGGGCCGGGCGCCCTACCGGCGACCCGTCCTCGCTGAGCTGTTCGTAGATCCGCCGGTCCAGGGTGACCAGGTCCGCGGCCACCGACTTGTCCCGGTCGCTCGCCTCGGCGGCCAGCGCCTTGTACTCGGGGCTGTCTACGACGTCGGAGCTGTCCAGTTCGTACAGGGCCAGCCACGGCGGCTTGGCGTCGTCAAGCGCACGGTACCGGTAGGCGCTGCGGAATCCCGGCACTTTCAGCCGGGCCGGACCGTGCTCGTAGTCGTACCAGTCGTGGAACTCCGCCTCGTCGACGGAACCCGGCTCGGTATAGACGTAGAAGAGCCCTGCGGCCATCGCGAGCTGACCTTCCGATAGGCGACGAAGACGTACCCGATCGTATGCCAGGCCCCGCCGCCGACCGTGCCACCGCGGGAGGACAAGGGCCCCGCGACGGCGAACCGTCGCGGGGCCCCAAGGCCGGTACAGAAACTCAGTCGACCGGCGCCGCATTCGGGTTGATCCCGGCCAGGTCCTCTCGCGTGACCCGGATCGTGATCAGCGTGATGATCAGCGCGAGCAGCATGATCCCGGCCGCGACGATGTATCCCTTGGAGAAGCCCGTCGACAGAGCGTGGTTGGTCGCCGCCTTCTGCAGCGCGGCCGCCTGGGCCGCGGACAGGTGCACGGTGGCCGTCTTGGCCGCCGCGGCGGCCGCGGCCGCCTGCTTGTGCAGGCTATTCGCCACGGCGCTCCACGCCACGGTGCCGAGCACCGCCAGGCCGAGCGCCCCGCCGACCTGCTGGCCCGTGTTGAGCAGGCTGGAAGCCACACCGGTGTCGTTGGTGGCCACCTTGGTCAGCGCGATGAGCGAGAGCGGTACGAAGATCAGCCCCAGGCCGGTCGCGGTCAGCATCATCGGCCCGAGCAGCCCGGAGACGTAATGACTGTGCTCGGTGATCCGGGACAGCCAGAACATCCCGCCGGTGGCGATCACGCTGCCGCCTATCATCAGCGGCCGGGCGCCGATCCGGCTCACTAGCTGCGACGCCACCCCGGCCGACACCAGGATCATGCCCACCATCGGCAGGTAGGAGACGCCGGTCCGCAGCGCGTCGTACCCCCACACGTTCTGGACGAACAGGGTGAGGAAGAAGAACATGCCGAACAGCGCGGTGCCGACGCACAGGCTGATCAGGTAGGCACCGGACCGGTTCCGGCTGCGCAGCACCCGGATCGGCATCAGCGCGTGCTTGCTGCGCGTCTCGATGATGCCGAACGCGGCCAGCAAGACCACGGCCGCCGCCAGCGACACGATCACCTTGGTGTCGCCCCAGTGCGAGACTCCGTTCGCGCTGGTCGCGGCGCTGGACAGCCCGTAGACGAGCGAGGCGATGCCGAGCGAGCCGGTGATCGCGCCCGGGAGGTCGAAGCGGCCCCGCCGCCGGTCCGATTCGGGCAGGACGCGGGTCGCGAGGAACGCGACAAGCAGGCCGATCGGCACGTTCACGAAGAACACCCAGCGCCAACTGGCGAACTGGACCAGCAGGCCGCCCGCGATCAGGCCGACCGCACCGCCGGCCACGCTCATCCCCGCGTACACGCCCATCGCGCGGTTGCGCGGCGGGCCTTCGGGGAAGGTGACCGCGATCAGTGACAAAGCGGTCGGCGCGGCGAACGCGGCGCCTACGCCCTGGAAAACACGCGCGGTGAGCAGCCACGTCTGGCCGGTGGCGAACCCGCCGAGCAGCGAGGCCAGCGTGAACAGCAAGATGCCGGCGATGAAGACCCGGCGGCGCCCCAGTAGGTCGCCGGACCTCCCGCCGAGCAGGAGCAGCCCGCCGAACGCCAGCGCGTACGCGTTGACGACCCATTCCAGGCCGGTGCCGGAGAAACCGAGCGCGGTCTGGATGTGCGGCAGGGCCACGTTGACGATGGTCGCGTCGAGCACGACCATGAGCTGCGCCGTCGCGATGACGGCGAGGGCCAGGCCCAGCCGCCGCGTCGGGGCGCCTGAGCTTGGCGGCGCGGTGGCGTTTGACGCCGCCGCTTTACTGACCACCCGGGTCGGTTGCCCGGTGTCTGGTGATGTGGCGGACAAGACAATCTCCCTAACTTGAGGGCGCGCTAAACTACCGCCGTGACCGGCAAGGTAGCTGCGAAGGTCACGCGCCGTACGTCTTAAAACCCTTTTCCGGCCCGAACGGGCCCGCTACTTGTGTCCCCGTAACGTCTGTAGTTCTTCCCCGTGTGGTGGCCGTCAGGGGTTATGACGACCGTGCGGCCTTCCTCTCACTGTTGACGAGGCAGCCGCCGCGACTGTGACACCATCACCTCCCACCGCGAGATTTGATCATCTTCCGCAGGAGCCCGAGCAGGCACCGGCGCTCGCCGGTGTCGAGCGCCGTACACCACGGCGCCCGGGACAGGATCTCGCGGAACAGCCGGTCCCTGACCGTTACGCCCTCCGGGGTGAGCACGATGTTCTTACTGCGCCGGTCCCGGAGCGAGGGCTCCCGTCGGGCCAGCCCGTGCTTCTCCAGCGTGTCCGCGATCGTGGTGATGAAGGAGGGGTCGCAGCCCATCCGCTGACCGAGTTCCTTCATCGTCATGGGCGCGTCGAGTTTGAGCAGGGCGATGGCGTCGCTGCCATTCATCCCAGACTCGGTCGCGATGCGCTGACTGAGTTCGTGGAAGTGCTTGAAGAGCTCGGGGAGCGTATCGCTGATCTGCTGGTTGAGCTGGTCGTCAGTCAGCGGATCCGTGGTCAGCGCCTCCGAGTTCAGCGCCTCCGAGTTCAGCGCCTCCGAGTTCAGCGACTCCGAGTTCAGCGCCTCCGTGATCAGCGGCTGGGCGTGTGGTACTGGCTCCGCGTCCCAGGCTGCCCCGCTATCAAGCACTGTTGCCAGCGGCTCGTCCATCTGCGCTCACCTCCGCCCGAGAGTCAACCCGGCATCCTCAGCATTACCTGAGTCTCTCAATCATTGAGTGACTCAACTATATTTCCGCTCGCTCGTACAAGCAAGTCAATTTTGGGCAGAATCCCTCCGAACTCACCGCGCACCGTCGGCGATCGCGTGGCGTCCTTACCGCTAGGCGTTCACACTGGGGGCAGATCGAAGGGAAGGCTCACGCTATGGCTGATGTCCAGGGGCGGCGTACGTTCCTGCGGTTGGCGGCGACAGCAGGCGGGGCCGGGCTGCTCTCCTCGTGCACCGGAGGCAGCGGGACGAGCGGCGCGGCCGGCGGGTCGGCGAGCGCGGCCGGGGCG
>JBAUAY010001361.1:0-1931 GCA_049676235.1 Streptosporangiaceae bacterium | reverse complement strand
GGTTCCCGGGGCTCCGGCGGGCGGGCCAGTGAGCAGCGCCGACTCAATGCCCGAGCTGGCGGTTCCCGTGCTGCGCGCCATCCGTGAGGCCGGGCGCTGGGTGGTGGCGGCCCTAGTGCTCAGCTCGGTCGGGGTGGCGGCTCAGACCACGGCCGTCGTCACTCGCGGGCTGGCGGTGCACCGGGCGCCGTGGGGCAACATGTACGAGTTCGTCACCGCCCTGACCTGTGTCGCCGCGATCTTCTTCCTGTTCGTGATGATCCGCTACCGGGCCTGGAGCCTCGGCGTTTTCGTCATGAGCGCGGTGGTGGTGACGCTGGGGCTCGCCGAGACGCTTATCTACACCGCGGCCGGCGAGCTCGTCCCGGCCCTGCAGTCGTACTGGCTGGATATCCACGTCACCGCGATGACCCTGGCGACCGGCATCTTTTTCGTCGCCGCGGTGCTCGGTTTCGTCTACCTGTGGGTCGACAGGTACACCAGGCGGGTAGCCGCCGGTCGAGCCGCGCCGGGCAACGGGATCATCCGCAGGCTGCCCAGCATCGAGCAGATCGACCGCCTCACCTACCGGACCATCGTGTTCGGGTTCCCGGTCTGGACGTTCGGCGTCATCGCGGGCGCGATCTGGGCCGACCAGGCCTGGGGCCGGTACTGGGGCTGGGACCCGGTGGAAACCTGGGCCTTCATCACCTGGGTGCTTTACGCCGCGTTCCTGCACGCCAGGGCCACCGCGGGCTGGCGTGGCCGCCGCGCCCACTACATTCAGCTACTCGGCTTCACCAGCCTGATGTTCAACATCCTGGTCGTGCAGGTGTTCATCGCCGGACTGCACTCCTACGCCGGGGTGAGCTGACCGGGTGGGCTGAACCGTCAGCCCACCGGCGCGGGCCGCCGATGCGTGCTCAGATCTCTTCGCCGGCCTGCGAATTGCCGTGGATCGCACGGTCAAGCGCGCGCAGGAACTCCGGGTCGTCGTCCGGGCCCTTGGGCCTGGTCCGGCCGGTGTAGGCCACCCTGGCCCGGCCGGCCGGATGACGTGCTACTGCGTCGTCCGCGTCGGTCCATCGCCCGGTCCGAAAGTAGTCCTCACCGTCGTCAGCCCGGTCGGGATCCCACCGCGGCATCGGCGCGAGCAGCGCGGATGAGCTGCGCACGGGCGGCCTGACGATGAGCCAGGCGATCGCCCCGCCGATGAACGTCACGGCGATGATGACGATCCAGGCCGGCTTGGGCATGCCCCGGTACTCCGAAGCCGGAGTGAGTATGGCGTCCGTCAGGCAGTAAAGCCAGAAGCCCGTCATGAACAGGGCAAATAGGGCACCAGACAGCAGCATGGCGGAAGCCTAACCTCAGGCATCTATGCCATGGGCCGGAATAGGTCAAGTTTCATACCGAGCTGCCCCGACCAGGTGTTGGCTGCATCGCGTGACGTGGCGGGCGAACTCGGCATACGCTGGCCGTCTGGGCAACAGGGGCAGGAGAACGGTACATGCGGCTAAGGCTGTTCGACCGCATCCGTTGGCTCGCTCATCCCCGCAGGCCCCCGGCCGATTCGGCAGGGGCTTCCGGTGTGCAGGGCAGGCATCGCCGCGGCCGTCGTCGCGGGCCCGCGACGGCACCTGCTTCGCCGGGCATTCCTGGCGGCCCCGGCTCTCCTGGCGGGCCCGGCTCTCCTGGCGGGCCGGACCCGGCTCGCGGCCACGCCCCCGCGTCCGGGGAATGGTCCCCGGCGGGCCGTCCGCCCGGTGAGCTGGCGCACACCGCCTCTCCCTGGCCAGACGGTTCACCGGTATCAGAAGCACCAGGTACGCCTGCGGCACCGGGTGCGCGTGGTCCGGCCGGGTCGCGGGCCGGTCACCGGCTGGGCGGAACCCGGGACGCCGAGGCATCCGCGGTGCGCGGCGGGGCGGCTCGGGCGCGGATCCGTGAGG
>JBAUAY010001360.1:0-2962 GCA_049676235.1 Streptosporangiaceae bacterium | reverse complement strand
ACGAGGACCTGCGCAACGCGATCCGGCTGGCCGCCGCGCTCGGGGTCGACCGGGTGGTCGCCATGGCGGGCTGCCCGGCGGGCCAGCCGGGGGACCGGGTGCCGCATTTCGGCGCGGGCGGCTGGCTGCCGTACCTGGAGGGCGTCTACCAGCGGCAGTGGGAGGAGCAGATCGCGCCCTACTGGGCCGGCCTCGCCTCGTTCGCCGCCGCGGAGAACCCGGAACTGCGCGTCTGCCTGGAACTGCACCCCGGGACGTGCGTGTTCAACGTCGAGACGTTCGGTCGGGTGGCCGCGCTCGGGCCGGCGATCGCGGGCAACCTCGACCCGAGCCACTTCTTCTGGATGGGCATGGATGGCCACAAGGTCGCCGCGGCCCTGGGCGACCGGATCGGGCACGTGCACGGCAAGGACACCGCCTTCCACGCGGAGAGCCTGGCCCTCAACGGCCTGCTCGACCGGCGCTGGCCGGAACCCGCCGCCGAGATGCCGTGGACCTTCGCGGTGCCCGGGCGCGGTCACGACCTGGCCTGGTGGGCGGGCCTGGTCCGGGCCCTCGGCGGTTCGGCCGCGCGGGTCATCTCGATCGAGCACGAGGACCCATTCGTGCCGGCCACCACCGGCGTCCCCGAGGCCGCGCGGCTGCTCCGCGGCGCCATTGACGCGGCCCTGGAAACAGTGTGAGGGCTAACCGGCTGCGGGTCGGCCTAGTCGGGACCGGCGTGATCGCCCAGGTCATGCACCTGCACTACCTGGCCGAACTAGCCGACCGCTACGAGGTGGCGGCGGTCTGCGACCTGGACGCCGCCAGCGCCGGGGCCTGCGCCGGACGCTACGGCATCCCCGCCGTCTTCACCGACTGGCACGACCTGCTGGGCCACCCGCTCGACGCGGTCATGGTGCTGACCTCGGGCAGCCACGCCCCGATCGCCGAGGCGGCGGCCCGGGCCGGGCGGCACGTCTTCGTGGAGAAGCCGATGTGCTTCTCGGCCGACGAGGGCCGGGCCATGATCACGGCGGCCGAACGGGCCGGGGTGAAGCTCATGGTCGGCTACCCGAAGCGGTACGACCCGGCGTTCGCCCGCATGCGGGAGGAAACCGCCCAGCTCACTGGCGCGCGGCTGCTGCGGGTGACCACCTTCGAGTCGCCGCTGCGGCCCTACATCGAGCACTATCCGCTGCTCCCCCGGGCACCGCTTCCGGCCGAGGTTGCCGCCGGGCTACGGGCCGACAGCGACCAGCGGATCAGGGCCGCGGTCGGGGAAGCCACTGACCTGGAGCGGCAGGTCTACGAGGGCGTGCTGCTCGACACCCTGGTCCACGAGCTGAACACGGTCCGCGGGCTGCTCGGCGAGCCGACCCGGCTGGAGTACGTGAGCCTGGCCCTGGACTGCGTCACGGTGATGCTCAGGTTCGGGCCGCTGCCCGTGGCCATCCACTGGATCGACCTGCCGGGCATCGCACGGTACGGGATGGAGTTCGCGCTGTACGCCCCGGACCGCAGGCTCAGGCTGATGTTCCCGTCGCCGTTCCTGCGCAACGAGCCGGCCACGCTGGAGATCGAGGACGGCGCCGCCGGCTCGGCCCGGGCCTGGCGCACCGAGGAGGTCGCCAGCTACCAGAGCGGGTTCAAGCGCGAACTCGAGGCGTTCCACGACTGGATCGTGGCCGACCGCGAGCCGGTCACCGCGGGCCGGGACGGCCTGCGCGACATCACTCTGTGCCAGGCCATCATCGACAGCCATCACCGCGGCGTCCCCCTGGACGATCCCACTGAGAGGACGGACTGATGAGCCATGACAACGGCCCTGTCGACAATGGCCCTGTCGACAATGGCAGGGTGCCGATCGCGGTGGCGAACGCACCGGTCAGCTACGGTGCCTTCGAGCTGACCGTGGGCTCCGACCCCGTCGTACCCGACGGCCAGAGCGTGCTCAGCCAGGTCGCCGCGGCCGGCTACGCCGGCATCGACCTCGGGCCGGTCGGCTACCTGGGCCGTGGCGACGAGCTCGGCGAGGCGCTGGCCAGGCACCGCCTCGGTCTGGCCGGCGCCTACGTGGAGCTGCCGTACTCCGATCCTGACGCCCTCGAGGCCGCTCTCCCCCAGTTGGACGAGGTGCTTGACACCTTCGACGTGGTGCGGTCCTACCTGCCGGGCCCCCCGCCCAGGCCCACGCTCGCCGACAACGGCAGTAAGCGGCGGAACATGCTGCCAGCCAGGTCCGTTCGGGATCAATCTCTTGGATTTGACGCCGATGGCTGGAAGCGCTTCGCGGCCGGCCTGGCGCGGGTGATCGCTCGCTGCCGCGACCGCGGCTACGAGCCGACCTTCCACCCGGAGACCGGCACCTACGTCGAGGCGCCCTGGGAGATCGAGCGGGTCCTTGAGGTGTCGGACATCGGGCTGTGCCTGGAGACCGGGCACATGATGCTGGGCGGCGGCGACCCGGTCACGATGCTGCGAGACCTCGGCGACCGGGTCAACCACGTGCACCTCAAGGACGCCCGGCTCAAGGTTATGGACGAGATCGTCGCCGATCAGGCGCCGGTGACCGAGATCTGGACCAGGGAGGCGTTCTGCGCGCTCGGCGGCGGCGACCTCGACGTGGACGCGGTGCTGGCCGGGCTGCGCAAGATCTCGTTCGGCGGCTGGCTCGTGGTGGAGCAGGACATCCTGCCCCGCAGCGCCGGGCGGTTCGCGCAGGCCGCGCAGGAACAACGGCACAACCGCGCGTTCCTGGCCGAACGGGGCCTTTAGCATGCCGCCGTTCCGGCTCGGCCTGGTGGGCGCCGGCCGGATGGGCCGCACCCACCTGCGGGCGCTGGCCAGCTCGGAGCGGGTGGCCGTGACCGCCATCGCGGAGATGTCGGCGGCAGCCCGCTCGGCCGTCGGTCGGCCGGGCGTAGCGCTGTTCGCCAGCCCGGCAGAGATGCTGGCGGCGACCGCGCTCGACGGGGTGCTC
>JBAUAY010001359.1:0-1578 GCA_049676235.1 Streptosporangiaceae bacterium | reverse complement strand
GGTCTGTACCGTCCTCCTCTTGATCGGCATCGGTCCGATCTCAGCACCGAACGGCGGTTCTCGCACGTGTCCGGTGCCGATGGTTAGCCGGTGCGAGCCGGACGGCGCTTTGGCATTTGCCCAGGCGCTGCGGAGCACCGGCCGCGGAGTGCCCGATGCTGACGAAGGCGGCAGCACCGGGGCTCATCGCCGTGAAGGTCCCGTCTTCCCCGGGCGCGAGGCCGGTTCCAGTCGTGGCGGGCGGTCCGGCCATAGGCTGGGTCACGGGACCGGAGTCAGGAGAGGAGGCCCGTGTGCCGTACGTCGACATTGGCGAGGCGAAGATCTGGTACACCGAGCAAGGGACAGGGTTTCCCATGCTGACGCTGGCACCAGGCGGGATGAGCTCGAGTGTGCCGCTGTGGGAGATGGCGGCGATCAACCCGCTGACCGCGTACGCCGGGCAGTACCAGATGATCGCGATGGACCAGCGCAACGCCGGCCAGTCCACCGGCCCGCTTGAGGCCGTCGACCCCTGGGGCGCCTACGCGGCCGACCAGCTCGCGGTCATGGATCATCTGGGCATCGACCGTTTCCTGGTGTTCGGCTGCTGCATCGGCGGCCCGTTTATCCTCAAGCTGCTCGCACTCGCGCCGGAGCGGGTCGTCGCGGCCGTCCTGGAGCAGCCGGTCGGGATCACCACGGCCAACCGGGAGCTCTTTGACAACCTCTGGAAGCCGTGGGGTGAGCAGCTCATGAGCAGGCGCGACGATCTCGGCAGCGACGAGATCGAGGCGTTCGCCACCACAATGTGGGCTCCCGGCTTCGCCGTCAGCGTTACCCGGGAGCAGGTGCGATCCCTCCGCACGCCGATGCTCGTCCTGCCCGGAGTCGATGAGTACCACCCGGCCGAAACCGGCCGCGAGATCGCCGCACTCGCGCCGGCCGCCGAGGTGCTCGAGCCGTGGAAGGACCCCGGGCACCTTCCCGCCGCCACCAAGGCAGTTGGCCGGTTCCTCCGGGACCACACCTCGCGCTAGGTCACCAGCGAGCTGCGACGGCCGCAGCAGCGCTCGCGCAGCATGTGCTGCAGAGCTTGCCGCCCGGCGCGCGGGAAGTGAGCCGGGCAAGTCCACGGTGCGCGGGCACTTGCCGGTGGCCAGCCGCGACCGGCAGCAGCCAGGCAGCTCAGCTCCAGAACCACGCTGCGGCCCCGGACTTGCGGATCCTGCGGGGGCTCAGGACACGTAGCTCAACCAGCCAGAACACCCATCTCCCGCCGGCTCAGACACCCCGCAACAGCGGGTGACGACGCCGGAGATATTACGCACCGACGGCATGAGCCTCCTTGCCGAATACGAGCAGTCACGATGACCGGATTGCGGCCCGTGCGCTGGCGCCCTGATCATCTGTATATGAGCGAGACGTCTGCCTCGGCGAGGCTAAGACGTGCTGTCCGGGCGATCATCCTCGCCGATGATGACCGTGTCCTGCTGTGCCGGTTCGGCTTCCCGCATCCGGCTGTGCCAGCGGGTGCAACGGTCGTATGGGCGGCCCCCGGCGGCGGCATCGAGCCTGGCGAATTGCCGCTGGCGGCCC
>JBAUAY010001358.1:0-4004 GCA_049676235.1 Streptosporangiaceae bacterium | reverse complement strand
TGTGCCAGCCCGGCCAGGCGGCTGACCCGTGCGCCCACGGCCTGGCCGCCACGGCGGTCACGGCGGGCGGCACGGTGAAGCCGGCCACCTGGCCGTCTTCGGCGGCGGCAGCGAAGTTCGACTGCTTCTACGTCTACCCGACGGTGAGCCTGGCCGGGACCGGCAACACCGGCCTGGCCGTGACCCAGGCGGAGACATACGCCGCAATCGAGCAAGCCGCCCCCTTCTCTCAGGTCTGTGACGTATGGGCGCCGCTGTACCGCTCGCAAACCCTCCCGAGCGTCCTGAAAGGGCTCGCGGGCGACGAGAACCTCATGCGCTCGACCTTCACCACCGCCTACGACAGCGTGCTCCCCGCCTGGCAGTGGTTCCTCGCCCACACCGGCAGCAAGCCGATCATCCTGATCGGGGACTCGCAGGGCTCGGCGGTCCTCATCCACCTCATCTCCGCCCAGCTCGACCATCAGCCGTCCGTCCTGCGCCGCCTGCTTGTCGCGATCCTCGTCGGCGGGAACCTCCAGGTCCTTTCGGGCCAGGCCGTCGGGTCGACCTTCACCAAGGTCCCGTTGTGCACTTCCGCCACCCAGGCGGGCTGCGCGATCGCCTTTTCCTCCTATCCCTCCCAGCCGCCGGCCGACTCGGTGTTCGGCAGGCCGGGCCAGGGCGTGAGCCTGCAGTCCGGGCAGACGGCCAAGGCCGGCCAGCAGGTCGCCTGCGTCAACCCGGCGGTCCTCAGCGGCGGTACCGGCGACCTCGATCCCTACCTGCTCACCCTCACCCAGCCTGGGGAGAAGGAGCATGTTTCCACCCCATGGGTCACCTACCCCGGGCTCTACTCGGCGACCTGCGAACAAGGCGGCGGGGCCACCTGGCTCCAGGTCACCAGCCTGGCCGGGACCAGCCACGCCCGGCCCGTCGTGAACGAGGACATCGTGGATCAGGTGGGCGGCCCGGCATGGGGCTACCACGGCTACGAGTACGCCCTCGCGCTGGGCAACCTGCTCCACGACGTCGCTGGCGAGGAGGCTGCATGGGAACCGAGCCACTGACGCACCCGGCCGTGCTGATGCTCCGGGATGATGAGAACCCGGGCTAGGGCCAGGCGGATGCGGCCACCCGCAGGCCCGTATTACTGGATGGTGACCGCGCAGCTGGTCCGGCCATGTTTCTCGAGGTAACGCTGGTGGTACTCCTCGGCCCGGTAAAACGCAGACGCAGGGGTGATCTGCGTGACGATCTGCCGCCTTACCGATTGCTGCTCGGCGTCGCGAGATGCGATCGCGGCTTCTTGCTGGCCAGCGTCATGGTAGAAGATCGCCGAACGGTACTGGCTGCCGAAATCGAAGCCCTGGCGGTTGCGGGTGGTCGGATTGTGGATCCGCCAGAATGTCTGGAGCAGCTGCGCGTAGCTGACCTGGGTCGGGTCGAACCAGACCTCGACCGCCTCGGCGTGGCCGGTGCGGTGCCTGCACACCCGCTCGTAGGTCGGGTCCGGGACGTGCCCGCCGGTATACCCGACAGCCGTCTGCAGCACCCCGTGGACCTGGCGGAAGGCCGCCTCGACGCCCCAGAAGCATCCTGCGGCGAATGTCGCGCGCTCGGCTCCGTCTGGGCCGTGGCCCTCGAACGGCGGTGCCAGCTCCGGACTGGCGGCGGCGCTCCGGTTCCTAAGCGTAAGCAAGTCATAGCCCCCTTGGATTCATGCTAACGCCGGGCCCGCGCCCAGGATTCCTGCACGGGCGGCGCTCTCCACCGGCGGCGGCGGCGTCCTGGCGGAGATCGAGGCGCTCGGCCTCGACCTCCTCGACGTCCGGAAGCGCACACCGCAACGCAGATCACCACAATCCGGTGACAGCCACTCACCTTGACGGCCACTAGCCTGGAGTTACGGTTGCCGAAAGGAGGGCGCGAGATGGCAAAGGACGCGGAGCGTCCAGCGGTTCCGGAAATCGTTACCGACCGCGCCGCGTCGCTGACTGCGGCGAAGACTGCGGGTCCATCAGGTGCGGCCGCGGCAGCCGACCGCCGCTGGTGGGTGCTGGGCGTGGTGGGACTGGCGCAGCTGATGGTGGTTCTGGACGCCACGATCGTGAACATAGCGCTGCCCTCGGCCCAGCATGACCTGGGGTTCTCCAACGCTGACCGGCAGTGGGTGGTGACGGCGTACTCCCTGGCGTTCGGCAGTCTGCTCCTGCTCGGCGGCCGGCTGTCGGACCTGTTTGGCCAGCGGCGGATGCTGATCATCGGCCTGACGGGCTTCGCGGCCGCCTCCGCCCTCGGCGGCGCGGCCACCGGCTTCGACATGCTGGTGATCGGCCGCGCCATTCAGGGCGCGTTCGGCGCATTGCTGGCACCGGCGGCGCTGTCGACACTAGCGGTGACCTTCTCCGACCCGGCCGAGCGGGGTAAGGCGTTCGGGGTCTACGGCGCCATCGCCGGCGCCGGCGGTGCGGTGGGGCTGCTGCTCGGCGGGGTGCTGACCGAGTACCTGAGCTGGCGGTGGTGCCTGTACGTCAACGTCGTCCTGGCCCTGGTCGCCGTCACGGGCGCGGTGCGACTGCTGGCGAATCAGCCCCGAGACACAAAGGTGTACCTGGACCCGGCCGGCACGATCCTGGTCGTGGCCGGGCTGGTGGGCGTGGTCTACGGGCTGTCGGAGGCCGAGACCAAGGGGTGGGGCGCACCGACGACCATCGCCCTGCTGGCAGCCGGGGTGGTCCTGCTGGCCGCGTTCGTGCTGGTCGAGCGCCGCGTTCCGCATCCGCTGCTGCCGCTGCGGATCGTCCTTAACCGCTTCCGGGGTGGTTCCTACCTGGCCATCGGCCTGTCCGCCGTGGGCCTGTTCGGGGTCTTTTTGTTCCTTACTTACTACCTGCAGCTGATCCTGCGCTACTCGCCGGTCACGACGGGCCTGGCGTTCTTGCCGATGATCGCGGCGCTGATCGCGACCTCGACGGCGGTCAGCGCGGTGCTGCTGCCGCGGGTCGGGCCCCGGGTCCTGATCCCCGCCGGGATGCTGGTGGCGGCGGCCGGGCTGGTCATACTGGCGGCGCAACTGGGCGTGAGCACCAGCTATCCCAGCATTATCCTGCCCGCCCTGGTGGTGATCGGGCTCGGGCTCGGCCTGGTGTTCGCCTGCGCGATCAACACGGCGACCTACGGTGCCGCCCGCGAGGACGCCGGAGTCGCCTCCGCTATGGTCAACGTCAACCAGCAGGTCGGCGGCTCGATCGGCGTCGCGCTGCTGAACACGATCGCCGCGAGCGCGTTCAGCAGCTACCTTCTGACGCACGGGCAAAGCCCGGCAGCCCAGGCCGGCGCGGCGGTGCACAGTTACACCGTCGCGTTCTGGGTTTCGGTCGGCGTTTTCGCCGGCGCCGCGATCGTGTGCGGGCTCGTGCTGCCCAACGGCCTCCTGGCGCCGACCGCGCCCGAGGCCGCCCCGGCCACGGCATGACCAGGAGCAGAGGAGATGAGGACCCGTGACTTCCGATCCCGTTGACGGCCCGCCCGGCCCGGCAGTGCGCCTGATCACCGTGTCGGCTGCCTACGGCACCGGCGGCAGCGTCGTCGCGCCTGCCCTCGCGCAGCGGCTCGGCCTGCCCTTCCTGCAGCGCGTCACGACCACCGAGGGCCAGGTCGCGGAGGCTGCCCCGTGTCATGAGCGGCTGGTAGCGGAAGAGGCGAAGATCACGCCGGCCCACCGGCTGCTCGCGTCTTTCACGCACTCGATGCCGGTCGGTCCCACCCAGTCACCGCTCTCCGCCCGTCACCAGGACGAGGAACTGCGGGGCAGCGCCGAGGCCGGGATCCATGGCCTGCTAGCCGAGGGCGGGGGCGTGATCCTCGGCCGGGCGGCGGCGGTGGTACTCGGCAAGGACCGCGGCTTCCACGTCCGGCTGGACGGGCCGCCGGCCCGCCGGATCATCCAGGGCGCCACGGTCGAGGGCATCAGCCAGGAGCAGGCCAGCGCTCACATGCAGGCGGCCGACAGGGCCCGCACC
>JBAUAY010001357.1:0-10790 GCA_049676235.1 Streptosporangiaceae bacterium | reverse complement strand
GTCATGCGCCTCGGGGTACGGCAGCTCGGCAGGCGCTGCCTCGACCCGGCTCTGCCCTGGCCGGTGCAGCGCACGCGGCTGGACCAGCTCACCGGGGCCTCCCTGCTGCCGCGCGGCACCACGGTCGCCGAACAGGCCATAGCCGGGGTACCCACCAAGGTGGTGTCGTCCCGGGCGGCGCCCGCAACGGCGACGGTGATCCACTTTCACGGCGGCGGCTATTGCGTGGGCTCGGCGCGCACGGTCCGCTCGTGGGCGGCGCACCTGAGCGCCCAGACGGGCTGCCGGGTCGTGCTGCCCGAGTACCGCCTGGCCCCCGAGCATCCCCACCCGGCGGCGCTCGAGGACGCTCGCGCGGTGCTGAGAGCGCTGTCCGGGGAGACCAAGCCGGGCTCAATCGTGGTGTCGGGCGACTCGGCAGGCGGAGGACTCGCCCTGGCCCTGGTCCTGTGGATGCGCGAGGAGGGCCTCGAGCTGCCGGCCGGCTGCATCCTGCTTTCGCCGTGGCTCGATCTCGGCCGTGACCGCCGCGCCGTCCCGGACCTGGTGCGCCGGGATGTCCTGCTCAGCCCGGACTGGCTCGACGCCTGCGCTCGCGCGTACGCCGACCCGTCCGCCTGGGCCGGCCACCTGGTCTCCCCGTTGCGCGCCGCGCACTCCGGGCTGCCGCCGCTGCTGATCCAGGCCGGGACCGACGAACTGCTCGCCCCAGACGCCGAGTCGCTGGCCGCCAGCGCTTCGGCCGCCGGGGTGGACGTGACCTACACCAGGTGGCCGCGCATGTGGCACGACTTTGCGCTACAGCCGGGTTTGCTCGCCGCTGCCGACAGCGCGCTGGCGCAAGCATCCTGGTTCGTCAGCCAGGTCACGGCCAGTTCGTGACGCTTCCTTCCTGCGGTCCATTCCTCCGCGCCGGTTCTCGCGCACCCAGAAGATAGGCCGCGTACTACCGGGGGAGTACGCCCGTTGAGTACCCGCCCCGCTCAGGTGTCTCCCCGGGTACGACGCTCTTTGCGGCGGCGACCGCGAGAATCGGGAGCAATAACCGCTCGGTTCGTGGGAGATCACTATGTCGCACGCTAGCTCGTCTCGTACCTTGGATGCCGGGCAGCGAGCCAAGCAGGGAGCCGGCCTGCTAGGCGGGCTCGGCCGGGCCTGCTACCGGCACCGCTGGATCACGCTGTTCACCTGGGTCATCGGCGTCGCCTGCCTCATCGTGTTGTGGCTGCAGTTCGGCGCCGCCGCGCTGAACACCTTCAACAGCAGCGACCCCGGCCAGACCGTGCTCAACCAGCATTTCCCCCGTGCCTCAGGCGATACGCTCACGCTCGCCGTCGCCTCGACGGCCCCGATCACGTCCACCGCCGTCAAGGCGCAGATCACGAACGCCCTCGTCCCGTTCGAGCGGGCCGCGCACGTCACCTCGGTCAGCGACCCGTACACCACCCCGGGACAGATATCCCGCGACGGGCACATCGCGTTCGCGACCGTGCAATTCGGGGTCGCGGGAACCAGCATCTCCAACAGCGAGGCCACCTCGCTGATGAACGACGCCCTGGCCGCTTCGGGTCACGGCGTGACGTTCAGCCTCGGTGGCGACGTGGTCGACCTGCAAGAGACGCCGTACGGCGGCCCGACCGACGGCGTCGGCGTCGTCGCCGCCGCGATCATCTTGCTGATTGCCTTCGGCTCGCTGCTCGCCATGGGACTGCCGATAGCGACGGCGCTCCTCGGCATCGGCGCGGGCCTGTCGCTGATCGGGCTGCTCGGCCACCTGTTCCCCGCGCCGTCGTTCTCCCCGATCATCGCCGGGCTGATCGGCCTCGGGGTCGGCATTGACTACGCGCTTTTCATCGTCACCCGGTTCCGGGAAGGGCTGCGGGCGGGCATCGCTGCTGAGGACGCCGCCGTGACCGCGATGCGCACCGCCGGCCGGTCGGTGCTCGTGGCGGGTATCACAGTGGTAATCGGCATGCTCGGCCTTCTCATCTTGCGCCAGTCGCTGCTGAACGGGGTCGCCGTCGCCGCCGCGGCCACGGTCGCCATGGTGCTGCTCGCCTCGCTCACCCTGCTGCCCGCGCTGCTCGGCTTCAGCGGCACCCGGCTAGCGAAGCCCTCCCGGGTCAAGCCGCCGAAGTGGCTGCGCAGAACGACGGCCCGTTCGGGAAACCCGGGACGGCCGGCCGCCGAGCGGTGGGCCGGGGTCATCCAGCGCCACCCGGTGGTCGCCGCCACCGTGTCCGGTGCCTTCATCCTGGTCCTCGCCGCGCCGGCGCTCGGCATGAAGCTGAGCTTCCCCGACGAGTCGGCGCAGGCGCGCGGCACCATGGGGTACGCGAGCTACGCGACGATGGCGCAGGGGTTCGGCCCCGGGTTCGACGCACCCGTGATCATCGCCGCGAAGCTGCCGGACCCGCACGCAGACACCGCGCGGCTGGCCGCCGCGATCGCCGCGACGCCGGGGGTCGCGGCGGTGACTCCCGTGATCGTGAGCCGGGACGGCGAGGCGGCCATGATGATCGCCTACCCCACCACCGGGGAGCAGGACCCGGCTACGGACACGCTGGTGAACCGGATTAACGACACGGTGCTGCCGCAGGCGACCGAGGGCACCGGCATCAGCGCCTACGTCACGGGGCCGAACGCTGGCAACGTAAGCTTCGCCAACCTCATCGGGCAGCGGCTGCCGTGGCTGATCGGCGTGGTCGTCGCGCTGTCCATGCTGCTGCTGCTCGTCGTGTTCCGTTCGGTTGTGATCGCGGCCAAGGCCGCGGTGATGAACCTGCTGTCCATCACCGCCGCGTACGGCGTGCTCGTCATGGTCTCGCAGAACGGGTGGCTTGGCTCCTTGTTCGGGTTCCCCGAGAAGGTCCCGGTGACGACCTGGGTGCCGATATTCCTGTTCGTCATCCTGTTCGGCCTGTCCATGGACTATGAGGTGTTCCTGCTGTCCCGTATCCGTGAGGAGTACGACAGGTCCGGCGACAATGCCGCGGCCGTGGCCCGCGGGCTGTCCCGCACCGCGCGGGTGATCACGGCGGCGGCGGCCATCATGGTGGCGGTGTTCCTGTCCATCGTGATCGCGCCGAATGTCTCGACCAAGCAGATCGGGCTTGGGCTGGCGGTCGCGATCCTGATCGACGCCACCGTGGTGCGCCTGGTGCTGGTCCCCGCGGTGATGGAACTGCTCGGGCGGGCCAACTGGTGGCTGCCGGGGTGGCTGGACCGGCTGCTGCCGAAGACCTCCCTCAGCGAGGACGAGCCCCCGGCCGAGGCGCCGGTAGCTGATTACGTGGGGCAGCACCCAAGTTCGTTCGGGGAAAAGAGAATTTAATATCCCGAACGGTCTGGGCCCTACGGTCTGAACCGGCGTATGAGGAGCGGACCGGTGGCCGCGGTATGGCCCGTTGCCTGGGACCTCGAGATCTGCCGACCGGATCCTCGGCGGGAAGTTCTACATTATGAAAGGTGACAGACGGGCGAGCTGGGAGAAGGCGTTGGCAGAGCACGATGTGAAAATCCGACTCGAGGATCGCTACACCGCAGAGTCCGGCGATGTGCAGATGACCGGGGTGCAGGCCCTGGCGCGGCTGCCCATGAACATCCTGCGATCAGACCGCACGGCAGGTCTGAAGACGGCGGTCTTCATTTCCGGCTACGAAGGATCACCCCTCGGCGGCTATGACCTCGAGCTTCAACGCCACGCCAAGCTGCTCGCCGCCTACGACCTCGTCTTTCAGCCGGGGGTCAACGAAGAACTGGCCGCGACCTCGGTCCAGGGCACGCAGCTGGCGGCCGGTTTGGCTGATGCCCGGGTGGCGGGCGTCACCGGATTCTGGTACGGCAAATCACCCGGCCTGGATCGCGCGTCCGATGCGCTCAGGCACGCCAACCTGATGGGGACGCACCCCCAGGGCGGCGCGGTGGCGTTCGTCGGGGACGATCCGGCCGCAAAGTCATCGACGGTGCCGGGCGCGTCAGAGTTCCTGCTCGCCGACCTCGGGATGCCCGTGCTGTACCCAGCTGACCCGCAGGACGTACTCGATCTGGGGGCCCATGCCGTGGCGATGTCGCGCCTGTCCGGCCTCTGGGTCGCGCTCAAGATCGTCACGAACGTCGCCGACGGCTCAGGGACCGTGGAGATCAGCTGCGACCGTGTCGATCCGCGGCGGCCCGCGGTGATGTTCGAAGGCAAGCCGTGGGAGCATCGCCCGACGGCCCGGATGCTCCAGCCGGCCCTGTCCGAGATGGAGCGGACCCGTGAAGGTGTCCGGATGGACGTGGCCCGCGCCTACGCGCTGGCCAACCGGCTCAACCGCAGCGAGACCTTCGGCCGCACCGCCAGCATCGGTATCGTCGCGGCCGGGAAGACGTATCTCGACATGCGGCAGGCACTGCGCACTCTCGGCCTCGATGAGGCCGAACTCCGCGCCCGCGGGGTCCGCCTGCTGCGGCTCGCGATGGTCCACCCGCTGATCGCCTCGGAGATCGAAGAGTTCGCGGACGGCTTGGCCGAAATCATCGTCGTCGAGGAGAAGCGGGCCTTTATCGAGTCCGCCGTCAAAGAGATCCTTTACGGAGTGCCGAACGCCCCCAAGGTCACGGGCAAGAAAGATCCGGCGGGAGCGAAGCTGTTCCCGGCCGACGGGGAGCTAGATGCTGACGTGATCGCGGCCGGGCTGGCCTCCAGGCTGGGCCAGTTGCCCGAATTCACGACGGTTGCGGCCTGGCAGGCTAAGCAGGCTCTTCGCCGGCCCGTCACCCAGCTGCCGCTGGTCGCTCGCACGCCGTACTTCTGTTCGGGGTGCCCTCACAACAGCTCAACGAAGGTTCCCGAGGGCTCGCTGGTGGGGGGCGGGATAGGCTGCCATGCCCTGGTGCTGATGATGGAGCCCGAGGCGGTTGGTGATGTCGTAGGGCTGACCCAGATGGGCGGCGAGGGAGCCCAATGGATCGGCATGGCGCCCTTCATGCGCACCCGGCGGCACCTGCTGCAGAACATCGGCGATGGCACCTTCCATCATTCCGGCAGCCTCGCGGTACGAGCGGCCGTCGCCAGCGGCGTCAACGTCACGTACAAGCTGCTGTACAACTCAGCGGTGGCCATGACCGGCGGCCAGCAGGCGGTGGGAGCGATGTCGATCCCCGCGCTGACCAGGATGCTTACCGCAGAAGGGGTGCGGCGTATCGTCATCACCACCGCCGAGCCCCACCGCTACCGGCGGGCCGGCCTCGCGCCGACCGCCGAGGTCTGGCATCGTGACCGGGTCGTCGAGGCCCAGGAGGTTCTCAGCCGGGTCGAGGGCGTCACCGTTCTCATTCACGACCAGGAGTGCGCGACCGAGCTCCGCCGCAAGCGAAAGCGCCGACTGGCCGCCGATCCGGTCGAACGGGTCATGATCAACCAGCGAGTCTGCGAGGGGTGCGGCGACTGCGGCGAGAAGTCGAACTGCCTGTCGGTCCAGCCCGTAGACACCGAATTCGGCCGCAAGACGGTCATCGACCAGTCGTCTTGCAACAAGGACTATTCATGCCTGAAGGGCGACTGCCCTTCGTTCCTGACCGTGATTCCGGGGGCCAAGCCGCGAGCACGCCGAGCGACGGCACCCGCGTTGGCGCCGGACGGCCTTCCCGACCCCCCGCTCAGGTTCGATGTGGCGAGAGCGCCTCACATCACGCGCATTACCGGCGTGGGCGGTACCGGTGTCGTGACCTTGTCGCAGGTCTTGAGCGCTGCGGGCCGGATCGCGGGCCGCCAGGTTCGTTCGCTCGACCAGACCGGACTTGCCCAGAAGGGGGGCGCGGTCATCTCCGACATCAAGATCAGCGCGGACGAGATCGAGCAGAGCAGCAAAGCCGTGACGGGGGAGTGTGACCTCTATCTCGGCTGTGATCTGCTGGTGGCCGCGGACGCCAAGAACCTGGCCGTGGCCGACTCCGAGACCACCATGGCCGTGGTGTCGACCACGAAGGTGCCGACCGGCAAGATGGTCACGGACACCACAGTGCCGTTCCCTGACATCGATGCGACCATCGACCGGATCCGAAGCGCAACCCGGGGCGCGGAGTCTGTCTTCGTCGATGCCCGGGGATTGTCGGTCACCCTGTTCGGCACCGACCAGTTCGCGAACATGCTGCTGGCCGGGGTCGCGTTCCAGGCCGGCGCCCTACCGCTGCCCGCCCGAGCGATCGAGCAGGCGATCGAGCTGAACGGCGTGCAGGTCGAGCCCAACGTGCAGGCCTTCAGACGCGGTCGGCAGCGCGTGGCCGAGCCGGACGCGTTCGCGCAAGCGGTCGCTGCTTTGCGCGGCGTGGCGCCAGTTCACGTGCCGACCGGACCGGAGGACCGACTCATCCAGTCCGTCCGCGCCGCGCCAGGCTCGGAGCTGCACCGGATCCTCACGGCCCGGATCCCTGACCTGATCGAGTACCAGAACCTCGACTACGCCCGCCGGTATGCCGACGTCGTCGCCCGGGTGCGCGAAGCCGAGGACCGTACGGTGCCAGGACAGAGTGCGATGTCCGAAGCCGTCGCGGAGTTCGGTTACAAGCTGATGGCGTACAAGGACGAGTACGAGGTCGCGCGCCTGCTGGTGGACCCGCAGGCGGAGGCGGTGGTGCGGGCCGAGTTCGGCGAGGGTGCCCGCGTTTCCTACCGGCTGCACCCGCCGGTCCTGCGGGCCCTGGGAATGACGCGCAAAGTCAAGCTCGGGCCGCGGTTCCGCCCGGCGATCCGGCTCTTGCGGGCGGCCAAGGTCGTGCGCGGCACGAGGCTGGATCCGTTCGGCTATACCCGGGTGCGCCGGACCGAACGAGAGCTGATCGACGAGTACACCGTCACCATCGATGATCTCCTGGGTCAGCTGAGCACCGAGACGTACCAGCGTGCCGTCGAGATCGCCCGGCTGCCAGATCTCGTTCGCGGCTACGAGCACATCAAGCTCGCCAATGTCGCGCTTTACCGGGCCCGGGTAACGGAGCTGCAGAGCGAGCTGACCCCGGTCTGACCCGGTGTGCCTTAACCGGGGCAGTGCAGGTGCTGGAGCTTGCTAGGGGTCAGCGGTGGATGGCGCCACACGGCCTCGGCGGTGCGGCCGGGGAGGGAGCAGGTGATGTCCATCCGGTGCGGAGTTTCCAGGAAGATGATCTCGGCTCGCAGGGTGTGGCCGTCGAGCCAGCCACCGGAGGCGGCCACCGGGATGGTTTCGCCGTTGCGGTCGGCATGGTCAGACACGGTCCAGGCCCCGGCGCCGACGGGGAAGGTCAGCGCGTTGGCAGCCTCGATGAGGCTGATCTGCCAGCCGCCGGCCTCCGGTGCCACCTCGATGGAGGTCAGGGCAGGCCGAACCTGGGCGCCTGCGGTGCTGGCGGCGATGGTGAACGGCCCGCTGGTCCACGGGCCCCAGTCGGCGGGTGCCGGTGCGGCGGGGCAGGCGGGCAGCTCAAGGCCGGCGAGCCGGGTGCTGAGCGCCTCTTGCGCGGACCCGGTGCCGGATGAGACCGTGCCGAGGCCGGGCAGCAGGTGGGTCCACATGGCGTCGAGCACGGCCTGCATCTCGATCGTGTAGGCGGTGGTGACGATCACCGTCTCCTGCTCGGGCAAGATCACGCAGAACTGCCCGAAGGCGCCGTCGCCGCGGTATCCGTGCCGGGACATCCAGAACTGGAAACCGTAACCCTGCCGCCAGTCAGGGCCGGGCTCGCCCGGGTTGCTGACCTGCTTCGACGTCGCCTCGGCCACCCATTCCTCTCCGATGAGCTGGGCTCCCTCCCACCGGCCCCGCTGCAAGTACAGCAGCCCGAGCTTGGCGATGTCCTCGGTGCGGGCGTGCAGGCCGCTGAAGCCTTGCTCTCGCCCAGGCGGGAAGGTGTGCCAGCCGACATGCCCGATACCGAGCGGGTCGAACAACCGGGGCCGCAGGTACCGGGTCAGGGGCATCCCCGCGTTGCGCTGGATGATGCTGGCCAGCGTGTACGTGCAGGGCTGGCTGTAGGCGAACACGGTGCCGGGATCGCGGTCGGGCGGGATCAGCAGGAACCCGCGGACCGGTTCTTCCCGGTCGCGGATGATCGCCTCGCCCAGCATTTCCCGGGTATGACCGGTGGCCATCGAGGCGACGTGCCGGACTTTCACCGACCGGCTGCGCGGGTCGGTGATGTCCGCGGCGAACTCGGCGAAGTGCGAGATGACCGTATCGTCCAGGTCAAACAGGCCCTCGGCCTGCGCGAATGCCGCCGCAGTGGAGGTGAAGCTCTTGCTGAGCGAGTACAGCAACTGCGGCCGCCCAGCGCTGTACGGCGCCCACCACCCCTCAGCCACCACCCGCCCGTGCCTCACCACCATCAGGCTGTGCATCTCGATGCCGGGACGCTCATCCAGCGCGTCCAGGAAGCTGAGGATCGCGGCCGGATCGACCCGCTGATCCGCTGGCGTACTGCGCGGCAGGGAACTCGACATGACGCGAGCCTAGGACACGGCAGAACTGGCAACTATGTGTTCATCCCGGCCGCCCCGGGAACCGCCCGGCACCTCACCGCCCTGCCCCGTCAGGAGTCTTGGAGGTGGGCCCGGTAAAGCTGGTGGAGCGCTTCCCAGTGCCGGGCGTCCGCCTCGGTGTCGTAGGTCGGGTTATCGGGCACCGCGAATCCGTGGCGGGCGGAATAGAACTCCAGGGTGTAGTTGACTCCGGCGCCGGTGAGCGCATTTTGGAGGAGCCCGGCCTGCTCGGCGGTGAACGAGTCGTCGTCGGTGGCGCCGGCCACGTAGACCGTGGCGGTGATATGGTCCACCGCCAGGTGAGGGCTCGACGGGTCGCCGGCGACAGCCAGCCTGCCGCCGTGGAACGAGGCCGCTGCGGCGATCTTGCGGCCTAGCCCTTCCGCTGCGATCAGCGACATGCGCCCGCCCAGGCAGTAACCGGTGGTGCCAATCGCGGACCCGCTCACCTCCGGTCGCGCCAGCAGGAAGTCCGCGTAGGCACCGGAATCAGCGATGATCCGGTCATTGGTGAGCACTCTGGTCAGCCTCGACAGTCGGGCCCGCTCCTGGCCGTCAGTGAACAACGTGGCCACGTCGAATGGCGCCCACTGGCCCGCGCGGTAGTAGATATCCGGGACCAGCGCGACGTACCCCATGCCCGCCAGCCGGTCGCCCATCTGCCCGAACGTCTCTCGCGCTCCGCCTGCGTCCGGGAACACCAGCACACCCGGCCACGGCCCATCCCCGTCAGGCACGTGCAGCGTCCCGTGGCTGCGGCCATCGGGCGCGGGGATCTGGACATCCAGGCGTCGCATCCAGCTGCCTCCAGCAGGCTCCTCGAAGCTGATCGCTCGAAACGTATCATCACGCGCCACGTTTGCCCGAGGGGAGTGAGGCTGCCCGGACCGCGATCTGCGGGCGGGTATGGGTCCTCACATGGCTACCTAGGACCCTCGGGCGGAGGTTGTCCGGCCATGGCTGCCGTCAGGCGCGTGCGCTCGGTCTCGTTGAACGGGATCGGCTGTCGGCCGCCGGGGTCCCAGCGGACCGTGACGACGCGGGCCTCGGCCGCCACTTCTCCCGACGAGGTGAGTATCGTTTCGCGGGTGGTCAGGCTGGTGGTGCCTAGGCGCTCAGCCTGGATCCGCACCGTCACCTGCTGGTCTAGGTGGCGAACCTCCGTGCGCAGGTCCACTTCGAGCCGGACGACTACGTAGCTGGGGTCGCTGCCGAGGACCTGTGCGTAGAACGCATCCCTGCCCTCCTCCAGGTAGGTCAGGAAGACGGCGTGATTGACGTGGCCCTGAGCGTCCGTATCACGCCACCTGACCCGGACAAGGTGCTCAAACATCGTGGCCATGTGCTCGCTCCTAACCGAGAAGATCAGCCCGGCGTCGGCTCGCTGAGCCGCACCGTGGCGAGCGCAAGCACGGTGGCTATGTCGGCGGCGATGTCGACGCCGGCGGTCGAGGCGAACTGGGCGGCGCCCTGGTCTGTGTGGAAGGCCCAGCCCTCGGGGCGGCCGACGCCGATCAGGGCGGCGGGGACACGGCGAGAGATGCTGCCGAAGTCGGTGGCGAATGGCAACGGCGGCGGGTCGGGTTCGAAGCTTCGGCCCGCGGCGGCAAAGGCGTCGGCGACTGCGGCCGTGACGCGTGCGTCGGGCTGGATGCCGGGAACGTGACGGCCGGCGCGCCAGGCGGCGCCGGGCAACGCGGATCGCAGGGCGAGCGCGGTGCGCTCGATTCCGGTCTCGTCGTCGGCGAAGAACAGCAGCGTGCCGGCGAGCACGAGGCCGGTGCCCTCCTCGACGTCGCCGTCCAGCACGAGGCGCTCGATCATCAGCCGGGCGCGAGGGACCTCGGCGGCGGCGCGCAGAAGCGTTTCGATGGCCTCGATCGGCGGCTGGGCGGCGTCGTCACGCAGCGAGCGGGTGCCGGCCACGACGAACGTGTCGCGGCGCATCCAAAGCGAGGCCTGCGAGACGGTGTTGATGAACTCGGGGTGGGCGTAGAGCGCGGCGTCGCAGTCGTCCCACACGCCGGCGGCGGCGGTCAGCCACTTGCCGCCGCCACGCTCGGCGGTTCCGCGTGAGTGGATCTCGTCGGCTGGGCAGCCGATGACGACGAGTTCGCCGGCCAGTTGCTCCCGCAGCGGCGCCAGGGCCAGCGCGGCGCCCACGACCGCTCCGGCAATCGGGCCATGGCCGCAGGAGTGGACCGCCTCGGTCGAGCCATCCTCCCGCATGGCAGCGACCGCGTCGTAGAGCGTGGCGATGCCGACGCGGCGGCCGGCCCGCCCGCCCGTGAGC
>JBAUAY010001356.1:0-5999 GCA_049676235.1 Streptosporangiaceae bacterium | reverse complement strand
AGCGACCGAAGCGGCGGGTTCACCCACGGAGCCGCGGGCGGCCGGGTAGCAACCAGCGGGAAAGCATGGGGATGCGCCCGGGCGTAGCGGCGTACTCCGTGCGCCATGCCGGCCAGATACGGACGCCACCCGTCCACCGGACGCAGCTGGACCTCCGGATCGTCGGCGAGCTCGTTGACGATCCGCTCCACCACCGCATCAAACAGCTCATCACGGTCCTGCACATACCTGTACAGCGACATCGAGCGAACCCCCAACCGCGACGACACCGCCCGCATCGTCGCCGCCCCGATGCCCTGCTCATCCACCAGCTCCAGCGTCGTCGTCACGATCCGGTCCAGCGACAGACCACGACCCGGCCGGCTACCACGCCCGCGCCCGCCCTGAACCCGTGTCACCCGAACCTCACCTCATCACGACTGCTGCGATGGTAGCGGTTAGCCGCCATCAGACCAGCCGCTGGCGCACAGCGCATTATGATCATCCTAAGATTCCTTCGCGCATTAACCGGGCTAGTCCCAGTCGGCGGTCAGCGTCGACGGCCACACACCCCATAGGTGCGAGCCCGATCCGGCCGGCACACCGGACTGGTGAAGTCCCCGGCCGTGTAGTCGGTGCCGTTGCCGGCTTCCAAACCCTTGACCAGCTCCACGTTCTCTATGGTGCAGATCGCGGTCACGCAGGCACCGGGACTCTTCAAAAGCTGGACCGGCGTGCACCTTCGCCACGCCGCGCTCGGCAGCGAAGGCCTCCGCGCGTCCACGGTCCCGGGCCGCGACCGCGACCAGCTCGTGGCCGAGAACCTTCACGGGATCCGGGATGCCGTCATCGGCGATCTGGGCAGCACCCAGGATCCCGGTCTTCAACGGGGTCGTGGGCCTACCTCCACTGCTGAGCCCGTCACAGCGGCTTGCACGATGGCCTCCTGAATTCTGAGGTTGCGCAGGCCGTCAGCGAAGCTGGCCTCGGCCGGGAGCCGGTCCAGGCCGGCGATCTGATCGAGGAACGCCCTTACCCGGTAGGTGAGGTACTCCTGACCGCCTTGCCCGGTGCCGGAGAAGGGCTCGACTGCGCTGCCGCGATGTCTGGATGGGCCGTCCGACAACGACCCGGCGCCAGCCGTTGGTCACCGGGTCCGGTCTGTTGCCGACGTACCCGAACTCAGCGTTGGGAGGGCCCTGGTGCACGCCGGGGGCACACTTGCGCAGGCGTCGCGATTAGCAGGCTTCTCCGTCAAGCTCGCTGATGGCGTGCTGTGCGACGAGCCTGTCCTGTTGGCTGTCCTGAGGTGCGCTGTCAGCTCGCTGATGGCCGTTCGGCCCGTTGGCGGAGGTTTGCGTGAGGGCCTGGTCCAGGCTGGTGAAGCTGGGGATGATGCGGTCAACGCCGGTGATCGCGAAAACGCGGAGGACGGGAGCGGCGGAGATGACCAGCAGCAGTTCGCCGCCTTCAGCCTGGGCGCGCTTGTGCGCCGCGAGCAGGGTATGCAGCCCGGAGGAGTCACAGAATTGGGTCGGGGTCATGTCGACCACGAGCGTGCCGTGCCCGTGCGCGGCTGCCTCCAGCAAGGCCGACCGCAGTCCCGGGGCATTGGTGATGTCGATCTCCTCGGGTGCCGTCACGACCGGCACGCCTCTAGCCGCCTCAAAGGGGAACCAGCCGTCATGCATCTGTGTCACCTCCTGTGGCCGGGGCACGGCTGCGCTGAACGCCGCTGCCGCGCGCCGCTGTGCCTGTGCCGCGCTGGCGGGGGATGTGGTGGGTGACCTGATCAGCGCATCACCAGGATCGCCTCTAGCCAGGGGCCTGTCAATAGAAACACGCGAAAAATCTCGCGTGTTTCCTCTCGCGAGTTATACAATCAGGGGGCATGGGCAACTCTGACCAGAGCGGCGGCAGCTGGACGCTCCTGACCGGGCACGGGCACGTGCTGGTGGAGATCGCCCGCGACCCCGGCGCCCGGATCCGGGACATCAGCGCCGTCGTGGGACTGGCCGAACGCACCGTCCAGGCGATCGTGGCCGACCTGGAGGCCGCTGGTTACCTCACCCGCTCCCGCACCGGGGGGCGCGTCCGGTACACCGTCAACCACGACAGCCTGTTCCGCCACCCCGCCCAGGAAGGGCAGCGGGTCGGCCCGTTCCTCAGCCTCTTCGCCGCGGCCGGGGAGAACACCCGCACCGCATCGGAGCCGGATGACACTGAGACCGGGTGGCGGCAGACGTTATGCCGATGGAGGGCGAGTGTCCTCCCCCGAACCTCGGCGCTGATCGTAACGAGGACGTGCGACAGGTCGGTGCGGCAACCGCCGTAGATCCATCAGACGCCGCAAGCTCGCAGAAGACCAAGCCATCTGCCCGAACGATCTTCGGTTTGGTTCGCGGGAGCTGACCGCGATTGTTCGTGTCGAGGGAGCGGGCCACACGCGGGCCGGATGCCACAGCGCAACGGGGTCTGTCACGGTCACTCGCGGACAACTCACCTGTCGTGACCTGCGGTAGATGGCACTTTCGGTCCGAATACGCGGTCGTCGGTAGAGGCGTTCCAGAAATGGGCCGGTGTCGCGGTCGACGGCATTGTGGGTGAACAGACGTGGGATGTCTCTCTTCATGCAATGAATTCCACGCTGGAATCTGCGGTCGGTCTCCAATTCGTGACCAACCGCCCTTTCGATCGCGCTGGCTGTAGCGAGAAGCTCCCGGTCCCCGCGCGGGTCCGAGAGCCTCTGCTCAGCTCAGCCCCTACTGGTGCGAGCGCTGCTCTGCTTCGGCCGCGCTTGCTTCCGCTCGGGCCTTCTCAGCCTCGGCCTCCTTGGCAGCCACGTCACGCTGCGCGGCGGCCTTGTCCTGCTGTGCCTCGCCTTCCTGCTTCAGCGACTCGTTCCCACTTACGGCCCCGGCCGCTTCCTTGGCCCGGCCCTTCACGTCTTCCACGACGCCTTCGACGCCTGCCTTTGGTCCAGACTCATTCGCCAAAATCGTCTCCCATTGCTTTCCATGTCCTGGTGCTTCCCTATCCTTGGGCGCTACCCGGCGATCTCGAGCGCAAACGCAGCGTGTCCCCGGCGCGGAGCGTCGGCGGCGGGAGAACGATCCGTCGGGCCAGAGGGCAGATCAGGACAGGAAAAGCTCAGCTAACCGAAGAACACACGGACATGCTGAGATTCGGAGCGGCGCGGAGTGGATCGCGTTCGAGGCTCAGCGTCGCCGGAACGGCAACCCTGTGCCTTCCCGGGCAGCATGATCCGGAAACAGGCGCGGAACGGCTGCAACGGCCCAGTCGTCGCGTGAAACGATCCGCGAGGTCAGCAACGGATCGCCCGCGACGACATGCCGGCCCCGGAGCCGTGAGCGTGCCCGCAACGTGCCCGACCGGAGGAGCTATCGCGGACAGTCAGGGTCACTCACAAGCAACACGTCAGCACACCCGCAGGTCAGCCAATCCCAGGTGACGGCGATGCAGCGCCGCAGGCCGCCCTGAAATGCCCGTACCTGGCGGTCAAGAGCCTGGACCCCACCGGGCGAGGCCGCAAACGCTGGACCAACCGGTGGAAGGCCGCCCGGCCGCGAGCGTGAGCCGTTTGGGACGCTCCGGCGGGGTAGGGACGGCGGCTATGGTGACGGAGCTATAGAGAAGGCGGTATGAGCCGATCGGCAAGGGCGGCGCTGTTCGACGTGGACGGCACCCTGGTCGATACCAACTACCTGCACGCGGTGACCTGGTGGGAGGCGTTCACCCAGGCCGGCTATCGGCCGGCGATGGCGGACATCCACCGGGCGATCGGGATGGGTTCGGACCAGATGCTCGACAAGCTGCTCCCGGCCGGCCGGGACAAGGACGCCGACGCGGATGTGCGCGCGGCGCACAGCGCCTTGTACGCCACGTACTGGTCCCGGCTGCGGCCGCTGCCGGGCGCCGCGGACCTGCTGCGGGCGTGCAAGCAGCGGGGGCTGGCGGTGGTGCTGGCCAGCTCGGCCGACGAGCCCGAATTCAATGCGCTGCGCGCCGCCCTGGACGCCGAGGACGCCATCGACGCGGCCACCTTCGCCGGGGACGTCGAGTCCAGCAAGCCCGCCCCGGACCTGATCCAGGTGGCGCTGGAGAGAGTCGGCTTGCCGGCCGAAGAGGCAGTATTCACCGGCGACACGGTCTGGGACGTACGGGCCTGCCTGAAGGCCGGGGTCCCGTGCATCGGCCTGCTGAGCGGCGGCATCAGCGGTGACGAGCTCACCGCGGCCGGTGCGGCCGAGGTCTACCCCGGCCCGGCTGACCTGCTCGCGGCTCTGCGCGGCATCCTGCTCGGCCGAGCAGGATGAGGATCGGCCAGCGGGCCTTACGCAGCACGTACTGGCTCACCCCTGCGTGGGCCGGCACATCGCCGCCGATTACGCGGCCGGGGTGCTGATCCTGACCATTCCGGTCCACAAGGCGGCCAAGCCCCGCAACATCCAGGTCACCAGCAGCGACCGCAAGCAGGCCGTCACCGCCTTACCTGGCGGGACGTCCGGCGTCGGGCCAGCCAGTTGCGGGCTGGCCCGGCGTGGTCATCGCGGATTAACGGGGCCACGGCGGGTAGGGCGCGCCGCATGAGGACAGCGATCTCCAGGAGCCCTGGGCCGTCCCGGTACGGCATGCTCGGCATCTACCTCGACGACCACCTGGCGGGTGCGACGGCAGGCAGCGAGCTGGCGCACCGGATGGCCCGGTCGCATCCCGGGCAGGAGGAAGCCGGCCCCCTCAGCAGGCTCGCGGCCGAGATCGCGCGGGACCGCTCGGCTCTGCTGAATATCATGGGTTCGCTCGGCGTCACCGTGCGCCTCTACAAGGTCGGCGCTGCCTGGATCGGCGAGAAGGCCGGGCGGCTGAAGTTCAACGGCCGCCTCCTGGCCCGGTCTCCGCTGAGCGACCTGGAAGAACTGGAGCTGCTGCGGCTGGGCGTCGAAGGCAAGGCGGCCGGCTGGCGCAAGCTGCGCACTCAGGCTGACACCGACGCGCGGCTCGACGCCGGGCGCCTGGACGAGCTCATCGCCCGGGCCAGGCGCCAGGCCGATCAGCTCGAAGAACTCCGGGTCCGCGCCGCAACCCGCGTCATCAGCCATCCATAGCCAGCCCGGCCTTAGCCGGCCCGGCTTAACCAGCACCGGGCAGGCAGGTCTGGATCATGCCGTCGGCCTCGCAGACCTCGAAGGCGGGCTGCGGCGCGGTTGCGGGCCCGCGGACCACGGCCCCGTCGGCGACCCGGAACACGCTGCCGTGCCACGGGCAGGTCAGGCAGCCGTCCGTCAGCTCGCCGTCCGACAGCGGACCGGACATGTGACTGCACCGGTCGACCAGCACGCGCACCGCGCCGCCGGTCCGCACCGCCACCACCGGGACCTCGCCGAGCAGCCGGCGCACCGGCTTGCCCTCGGGCGCGTCGGCCGCGGCCATCAGGTCATGCCAGCCGGGTTCGACCAGGTGCGGTACCTCCTCGGCGTGGTTGGCCCCGCCGGCCAGCCGGAAGGAGATGTACCCGCCAAGCAGCCCGCTCGCGGACATCGCCGCCAACCCGGCCAGCCGCAGCACCCGGCCGGCCCGCGCACTGCGGGTCAGCAGCGAGGCAGCGTAGATGCCGCTGGCCGCGATGTTGCCCGCGGCGTGCATCACGCCGACGCGCATCTGCTGCTCGTGCTGTTCGGACCAGTCGGCCGCGCCCGCCAGCGCGGCCGGGACCGCTGCGGCCAGCCCCGCGCCGACCAGCTGCCGGGACGCCTTCTCGGCGCCGCCGGTGAAGTCCAGGATGCTCGCCGACAGCCACGCGCCGGCCGAAACCTGGACTAGGACGGGATGCACCGGGTGGCCGAGCCAGACCCCGTGCAGCGCCAGAGCGACATGCACCCCCATCGCCAGGAACGCCGGGGCTGCCCTGCCGGGCAGCAGATGCTGGGCGACGTGGACTGGGAACAGCTCGTCGTGGCTGGCGATAGGTGGCAGTACCGCGGCAGCAGTGCGCAGTGACC
>JBAUAY010001355.1:0-3069 GCA_049676235.1 Streptosporangiaceae bacterium | reverse complement strand
GGTACGGCGGATCACCGGAGAGGGACCGTCGGCCCGCAACCGGCGGCATCCCACGGGCCCGGTAAGTCATCAGGGCGCGGCACACCGCAGGGGCACCGCCAGGACCGGGTGCGCGCTGGCGCCCCGGCCGCAGGCGGCGGTCACGGCGGCCGCGACGGCGGAGCGCGTTCCGGTCGGCCGCCCGTGCTGAAACCGACGAACGTGTACTCGTCGGGCGGCCTGCTCGACGTGCCCAGGGATGGTCGCGCGCCCGGGACGCCAGGAGGCCAGGGCATCCCGGAAATCCTGCGGACCGCCGGACCGCCGCCCCCGGGAGCCCCAGGAGCGCCGGCCCCAGGGGCGCCGGCCCCGGGAGCGCCGGCTCCGGGACCACCGGCCCCGGGAGCGCCGGTCGGCGGGCGGAGCCAGGACCGGCCGTCGCCCGGCCGAGCCGGAGTTCCTGGGGCTAAGCCGCCGCGTCCCGGTTACCAGCCCGGGATGAACCCGGGCGGTCCCGGCCGGACGCCGTATGTCCCCACCGGCCAGCCGCCGCCTGCCATGCCACTGCGTGACCACATGCGTCCCCGGGAGGCGCCGCGGCCCGGCCCCGCGATGCCGCCCCGCGAGGCCGTCCCGTCCCGTGAGGGCATGCCACTCCGTGAGGGCATGTCGGCCCGCGAACCCATGTCGCCGCGCGGAGCCACCTCATCCCAGAAACCGCAGGCAGCCCGTGAGGTCCCGCGGCCGCGCTACGTCGGCCCTTCCCGCGACGCTGACTTGCCCCGCGAGGCCGGCATGCCGCGGGAGGCGAGGGGACCTGGTGGACCGATCCGCCCGGGTGGGCCCCTGCCACCTCGCGATCCCGCCCACCAGCCTTCGCCGGGCCAGGGCCAGCACCAGCACCAAGGCAGCGGAGCCGGGCGCCCGACGGGCGGTCCAGGGTACGCGGCCCCGGGCGGCCGCAGGCCAGCAGCCCAGGGGCAGCCGGGACCGGCCGGACCTGCTGAGGCCTCTCACCAGTTCGACGGCGGGTACGCCTACGTCATACGCTCGTCGGATAATCCAGTCCGGTCGACCCGCCCCACGCGCCCGCCGAGCTTCGGCCGGCCCGCAGATCCCGCCAGGCCCGCAGATCCTGCCAGGGGGTCGGAGCCGGATGTGTACGTGTACCGGGACACCGGGAGCCAGCCCGATGACCCCGCCGCAGCCGCGCCGGGACCGAGCGAGCGTGACGCCGCCTACTGGTACGACCTGCCCGGGACCGGAGGCGGGGGAGATGCCGCCCCGCGCGTGCCCCAAGAAACCCGCGGTCCGTTCGAGCCCTTGCTGTCTTCGGCCGATCCGCCCCGCCTCTCCGCCAGCCTCGATGACGCCGAGCCCGCCACGCCGGAGGCTGCTCACTCCGACGAGGCGGCAGGGCCGACGGCAGATGACCGGCAGGACACGGCGCACGCCCACGCCCGCAAGCTCGAGCAGATCAAGGACCTGTACCTAACTGCGGAAGCGATCGGCGAGGCGAACGTCGACAAGCACTTCGACCAGCTCCTGGCCCAGCAGCGCGAGCTGATCGGCGAGTACTTCAAGCAGTCGAGCGCGGGCAGGCTAGCCGCCGCCCCCGCGGATCAGGCGGGAACCGAGCCGGCTGACGCCGCAGGTCAGGAGCCGGGCCATCCGGGGGATGCCGCCCCCGCCGGCGGGTCGGCGGGCGCACCCGAGGGGGCCCGGATCGCCGATCAGCCCCGTATATGGTGACCCGGGACGGGCACACGCGGGTCATTGCCGTTCTCGGCCTCGGGGAGGCGGGTTCTGTGATCGCCCGTGACCTGGTTGCCGCGGGGGTGCGTGTCCGGGGCTACGACCCGGCGGTAACCGCGGCCGAACCCATCATCGACACCACCAGCGAAGCCCAGGCGGCGCGCGGGGCGCACCTGGTGCTGAGCGTCAACAGCGCGAAGGCCGCGGTGGACGCATTCAAGGCCGGACTGGCTGGACTGGCTGCGCGGGGCCAGGACGAGGGCGCGCGGCCGGACGTCCTGTGGGCTGACTTGAACACGGCCTCGCCGGGCACTAAACGGCAGCTGGCCGAACTCGCCGGAGAAGCGGGCGTCCCGTTCGCCGACGTCGCGATGATGGCCCCGGTGCCCGGCCGCGGCCTGCGCGTCCCGATGCTGGCCAGCGGACCCGGTGCCGCGCGCTTCGCGGCCATCCTGGGGCCCCTCGACGCTGATATCGAGGTGCTCGACGGGCCGGCCGGGCTCGCGGCCAGCCGGAAACTCCTGCGCAGCGTGTTCTACAAGGGCATGGCCGCCTCGGTGGTGGAGGCCCTGGACGCCGCGCGGGCCGCGGGCGACGAGGAGTGGCTGCGCGCCCACATCGCCGCCGAGCTAGCCGCGGCCGACGCCGCCATCGTGGAGCGGATCACCGACGGCACCCGCAAGCATGCGGTTCGGCGTATCGCCGAGATGGAGGCGGCCGCGGACATGCTGACCGAACTCGGTGTGCCGCCCCTGATGGCCAGCGCTAGCCGCGCCCTGCACGAGCGCCTCGCAGAAGGCGGAAACGCCTTACCCGAGCGACCCGAGCGCCTCGGCCAGCGGCTGGAGGGAATCGGGCTTGGCGTGGTGCGGCAGGTTCACGATGATCAGGTCGACGCCCGCGTCGCGGTAGGCGGCGGCCGTCGCTACGACGGGCTCCAGGCCGGCGTCAGGGGCGATGCGGACGTTGACCGAGCAGGTGATCTCGTTCACGTCCCTGCCGATCGCGTCGCAGTGCCCGGCCAGGACTTCCCTCAGCTCGAGCCACTGCTCCGGGTTATCTGCGATGACGTTCCACTGCTGCGCCCAGCGCGCGACCGTGCGCAGTGTGCGCTTCTTGCCGCGGCCGCCGATGGTGACCGGCGGATGCGGCCGCTGCACCGGCTTCGGCTCGCACCTGGCGTCGGTGAGCTTGACGTACTGCCCGGTGAACGTGGTCGTGGTCTGGCTCAGCAGGCTGACGATAGCCTCGACGCCCTCGTCGAACCGGTCGAACCGCTCGCGGAGCGGCGGCAGGTCGATCCCGTAGGCGTCGCACTCCATCTGGTTCCACGCG
>JBAUAY010001354.1:0-6288 GCA_049676235.1 Streptosporangiaceae bacterium | reverse complement strand
CGCAGGCCGCCCTCTTCGGCCGGACCGTCGGGGAACACATGGCCAAGGTGGCTGTCCCCGTGGGTCGAGCGGACCTCGGTCCGGACCATGCCGTAGTCGGTGTCGGTGTGCTCGACTACGTTGCCCGGCTCGATCGGCACCGTGAAGCTCGGCCAGCCGGAATGGCTGTCGTACTTGTTGACCGAGGCGAACAGCGGCTCGCCGGAGACGACGTCGACGTAGATGCCTGGTTCCTTGTTGTCCCAGTACTCGTTCCTGAACGCCGGCTCGGTCCCGGCCTGCTGGGTGACCTGGTACTGCTCCGGGGTCAGCTGGGAAACCGCCTCTGGGTCCTTGCGGTAGGTGTCCGACACGTAAGCTCCTTCACCGAGGGTGCCGCCCGCTGGTTGCGGACGCGCAACCCGTCACGTGTGCAACCGCGCGCAGGCGCCGGCTATTTCAGGTCGCCCGCGGCCGGCTCACACGCGCTGGGCCTGCGCCCGGACGGCGGGCGGTCGGAATGGATAGATCAGCAGCTTGTGATATCCGAGCCGGTATACATACGCGAGGAACAAGTGCAACTCGTTTTGTGCCTCAACCTCAAGCCGACTGGCCAGCCGCGGCAGGTCGTCGACCGGGTACTTGCGCGTGTTCTGCGTAGTGGGATGCATGTGTAGCGAGGCCTGCAGCCGGGCCGGGGTGGTGTCCAGGCTAATCAGCCGCACGATACTGATCTTGTGCACGATGGATTCGCGCCAGCGGTCAAGCTCGTCGCGGGCTTGCTTATCCTTTATCCGGCTCCCCACCTGGTTGAAGTAGTATTTCGCGGCGTCTGATATCCACTGCGGCTGCTGCGACGCGGCCCTGAGCCTGGTGTCGCACCAGTTCTCCATGTCGTCGCCCATCCGGTCATAGAGACGTCCGAGCGGCAGCGTCAGCCCGGCGGCCAGCGGCTTCGGGACCAGGTGCCGGTCGTGCTGGGGGTAAAACGGGGCCAGCCAAAGCCCGCCGGGCACGACGAGCCCGACATAAGCGGCGGGGACATGGTGGCTGGCCGCGACGATAACCAGGCCTACTCCGGTAGACACAATGGCCGTGGCGACGACGACGATAAATGCCCACACCTTAGCGCGAGGGCCGAACGGAGGCCCGACCCCGTGGCAGCGGAGTCGCAGAAACCCGTAGGCCAAAAGCAGCGACAAGACGAAGGTTCCGACCACACCCACCCAGCTAGGCATGTCCCCAGCCCTCTCGCCTTACGCCTGTGCCGGCACAGGCAACGGCCGCCGTCCCCGATCAATATGCTCGCAGGTCATAGGGGATCTATCTAGGCTTTATTAGCCAGCCGCGATAATCTGAGGTCATTCGGATTTGTCCGGGGGAAGTGGCCCGAGCGCGAGCCAGCCGCCGGGGTCCCTGGGCCTGTCCGACGGCCGAGCCGACCAGCCCGCCGATCGCCCGCGGCCGACAAAGGTAACGTTTCTATAACGATCCGGCTCAGCGGGTGATTCGGTCCCAGCGTCGGCGACACTTTAGGCATAGCTATATGTTTAGCTAAGGCTAAGTACGCCGGAAGCTACGAGCAGTCCGGGCGCGACAGGGTCTGGCGACAGCAAGTGGAGGCACTGATGGGCTTCGGACTAGGCGCTTCACCAGACCAGCGGGCCGCGGAGGTCCGGATCGACGAAGAGCTGCACGGCCTGATCACGCAGCTGACCAACGAGATCAACTGGCATATGCGCGAGCGTGGCCTCACCCGGGCCGACCTGGCCGCCCGGATGGGTGTCTCCCCGGGGCGGGTCAGCCAGATCCTCGGCGGCGGCGAGAACCTGACGCTGCGGACGCTGGCCGCGCTGGCCACCGCCCTCGACGCTCGGTTCGGTATCGAGCTCACTAGCCTCAAGGCCGAGGACACCTACACCAGCCGCGGTACGGCGGACGCCGAAGCGGCCCCCGCGCCGAACCAGCACACTCTCCCGCGGACTCAGCACCACGAGAACGCCCGCGACAGCAGAACCCCCCGACGCCGTTGAGTTCACCGCAGTGAGCTCGCGGCTCTTATTCTTCTTGGCGTGACCTCGGCCAGCGCGCAGAGCCAGCCCGAAGGCACGACCGTCCCCGCCGATGACGGGTGCCGCCTGTGGACCGCCGAAACCGGTCACGGAACCCCGCTGATCATGTGCCACGGTGGGCCTGGCCTGTGGGACATGTTCGGCACCCTCGCCGCGGCCTTGTCCGGGCACCTCCGGGTGATCCGCTGGGACCAGCGCGGCTGCGGCCGCTCGGAACGTCGCGGCCCGTACTCGCTGGCCCGTTCGGCCGCCGACCTGGACGCGGTCCGCCAGGACCGGGACCGGGTGGCCCTGCTCGGGCACTCGTGGGGCGCGACCCTGGCCCTGCGGTACGCGCTGGATCACCCGGACCGGGTCAGCGCCCTCGTCTACGTCTCGGGCACCGGGCTCGGCTGGGCCTGGCGCGAGCCTTTCGAGCGCAACATCGCCAGGCGGCTGGCCCCGCAACAGCGGCGCATCACCGAACTGCGAGCCAAGGCCCGCACCGAAGCCGAGCACCGTGAGCTGGCGATCCTGCAGTGGTCGGCGGAATTCAACGACGGGCACGAGAAGCGCCATGCCGAGCAGATGGCCACCCCATGGTTCGGCATCAACCGGGACTGCTTCTCCGCCATCTGGGGCGAGCTCCACCGGACCTGGCACGAGGCTGAGCTGATCGACGCCTGCCGCTCGTTCGGCGTCCCGGTCTTGATCATCGACGGATCCGCGGACCTGCGGCCACGGTCGGCCGTTGACTCCCTGGCCGCGGCCCTGCCTCACCTCACCCGTGTCGTCCTGCCCGGCGCCGGGCACGTGCCGTGGCTCGAGGTCCCCGCCGAGTTCGGCGGGCACGTGCTCGATTTCCTCCGCTCGCCCTAGTTCACCCGCTTCCTGACCCGCGGCGGTGGCGCACGGGGCGGAAAACCGTTCGGCGGTGAGCCTGTGGCTGGCCTACGGTGGTGCCCATGCTGGACCGGGGGCAGTTGGATGAGTTCGCCGAGCGGGGCTTCCTGGTGCTGCCGCAAGCGGTACCGCCGGACGTCGTGGCCGCCGCGGCGGCGGCCCTCGACGAGCTGACCGAGCGCAACCCGCCAGACGCCGACGTGCGGGGACCGTACAACTTCTTCCCCGAGGCCGCGCAGGTCCCGGCCCTGGCGGCGGTGCTGACCGGGAGCCCGGCGTTCGGGCTGGCCGAGTCGCTCACCGGGCCGGGGACGCTGGACGTGCCGGGGCAGGTGCAGGTGGCGCTGAACATCCCGCCGTTCCCGCACCGGCCCGGCATGCACCACATCGACGGAGCGCCGCCGGAGCCGGACGGGCGGCCGGGGACGTTCAGCATGCTGGCCGGAGTGCTGATGTCCGACCAGCGCAGCCGGGACGCGGGGAACCTGTGGGTCTGGCCAGGCACCCACCTGACCCACGCGGAGTACTTCCGCGAGCACGGGCCCGAGGCGTTCTTCGCCGCGGGCGGCTACCCGCCGATCCGGCTGCCCGAGCCCGAGCAGGTGACCGGCGGGACCGGGGACCTACTGCTCGCGCACTACCTGCTCGGCCACAACATCGGCGGGAATACCTCGCGGGCGGTGCGGCGGGCCGTCTACTTCCGGATCAAGCGCGCCGGGCACGACCCCCGGTGGCGCGAGTTTCTCCAGGACCCCTGGCTTGACTACGACGCCGTCCGGGAGCGACTCAAGTGAAAGCGGAAGCAACAGGGAATACAACACCCGGCTGATAGCCTTGCATTCAAAGCGGCGATCTTCGCCGCGCTCCCGCGGGCGAGCAGCCCGTCGGTCGCTGTGCGAGCAGTTCGGCTGAGCCGTTCTGTCGTTGTCGTTGACGTCTGTCGAGCATGCGACCTCCGAACCACTGATGGAGTTTTCTGCATGCCCCATAGTTCCAGGCGTCCGCGCGCGTCTTCCGATCGCTACGGTCGAGGCGGCGAGCGCACCACCAGGCGCCACGGTCCGCCCGCGGCCAAGCACCCCCGGGCACCCCGGCCGCAGCGCGCGACACCGCAATCCGAGCTTGACCTCGCCCTGGACGCCACCGCCGCGGCACCGCAGCCGACGGCGGCCACGTTCGCTGAGCTCGGCCTGGACGCCCGGCTAGTCCGGGCGCTCGCGGCGCGTGACATCCACGAGCCGTTCGCGATCCAGGCCCGGGCGCTTCCCGATGCGCTGGCCGGCCGCGACGTGCTCGGCCGCGCCCAGACCGGGTCGGGCAAGACGCTGGCCTTCGGCCTTCCGATGCTGACCCGGCTCGCGGACACGACGGACCGGCGGCGCGACAAGGCCCCCCGCGGCCTGATCCTCGTGCCGACCCGCGAACTCGCCCAGCAGGTCGCCGACGCGCTCGCGCCGCTGGGCCGCAGCGTCGGCGTGAGCATCACCACGGTCTACGGAGGCGTGTCGATCAGCAGGCAGATTGCCAGCGTGCGCCACGCCGACATCGTCGTGGCGACGCCAGGCCGGCTCATCGACCTGCTCGAGCGGCGTGCCCTCACGCTCTCCGACATCCAGGTCAGCGTGCTCGACGAGGCGGACCACATGGCCGACCTGGGCTTCATGCCCGCGGTCACCCGCATCCTCGACGAAACGCCCGCAGGCTGCCAGCGGATGTTCTTCTCCGCGACCCTCGACCGCGGAGTCGGCCAGCTGGTGACCACCTATATCAATGATCCCGCGCTGCACGCGGTGACCTCCTCGACGGACTCCGGACCCGCTGAGCACCGGGTGCTTGTCCTGTCCGCACAGGACAAGGTGCCGGTCGCGGCGGAGATCGCCAGCCGGCCGGGACGGACGCTTTTCTTCGTCCGCACCAAGCACGGCGCGGACCGGCTGGCCAAACAGCTGTCCCGGGCCGGAGTCGACGCGGCGGCCATCCACGGTGACCGCAACCAGAGCCAGCGGCAGCGGGCCCTGGACGCGTTCACCGCCGGGCATCCTCGCGTCCTGGTCGCCACTGACGTCGCGGCCCGCGGCATTCACGTGGACGACGTCGACTTGGTGGTGCAGTTCGACCCGCCGAACGACCATAAGGATTACCTCCACCGCTCCGGCCGCACGGCCAGGGCCGGGGCGTCCGGCATGGTCATCGCGCTGGTGGAACGCGGCCAGGTCCGTGATCTGCAGCGGCTGCACGACGCGGCGGGCGTCACCGCGGCCAGCGATGAGGTCGCGACCGGAGATCATGTGGTCCGGGAGATCGCCACGTCAGGCACGCCCATCCCGCCGGCGCCGCCAGCGCAGGCCAGGGTCAGTTCGCGGGGCCTGTCGGCCTCGAGCCGCCGCTCGGGCAGCAGTCGCCGCGCGCCCCGGCCCGCGGGCAGCACCCGTGACGGTTTCGCCCACGGCACCGCGAAGCCGGCTCGCCGGCCCCAGAACGCGCAGCGAGCCCAGTACGACAAGAAGTCGGCCTGAGAAAAGTCGGCCTGAGAAAAGTGGCCTGAGAAAAGTGGCCTGAGAAATCGAGCCCTACCGGGAAGGCCCAGGCTCTTCCCGGTAGGGCTCGGCCATGTCGCGAACGGGACCGTCCCCGGGGGGAGCCAGGGTGCGCGGGATCGCTGTCAACTCCGCCTCGGCAGCCGGGAACACTTCTCCCGGTAAATTAGTTGCTATAAGGCAACTAACTACCTGCTCGCTCCGGAGGACCGTCGTGCCGCCGTCCACTTCACCTCAACCGCACACCGCCCAGGCGGTTGCCGCCGTCCCGGCCGGCCCGCCGGGGTCCGCTGCAGTGCCCCGGCCCGGCCCCCGGTACAAGTGGATCGCGCTGTCCAACACCACCCTCGGCATGCTGATGGCGACCGTCAACTCCTCCATCATGCTGATCGCGCTGCCGGACATCTTCCGCGGCATCGGCGTCAACCCGCTGCAGCCAGGGAACACCACCCTGCTGCTCTGGCTGCTCATGGGGTACCTGGTGGTCACCGCGGTCCTGGTCGTCAGCTTCGGGCGGCTCGGCGACATGTTCGGCCGGGTCCGGATGTTCAACCTCGGGTTCGCGATCTTCGCCTTGTTCTCGGTGCTGCTGTCGGTGACCTGGCTGCAGGGCACGGCCGCCGCCTGGTGGCTGATCGGGATGCGGATCCTGCAGGCCGTCGGCGGGGCGATGCTGATGGCCAACTCGAGCGCGATCCTGACCGACGCGTTCCCGGCCAACGAACGCGGGCTGGCGCTCGGCCTCAACCAGGTGGCCGGGATCGCCGGCTCGTTCATCGGCCTGGTGCTCGGCGGGGTGCTCGGCCCGATCAACTGGC
>JBAUAY010001353.1:0-3165 GCA_049676235.1 Streptosporangiaceae bacterium | reverse complement strand
TGGAGCAGGTCGCCGATCTGCTGCGACCGGGGACGCGGGTGCTGGCCAGCGGCCTGGGCGCGGAGCAGGAGCGGGCCGCCGAGGCGGTGGCGCAGGCCCGGGCCGGGCGGGCGGTGGCGCTGATCGGTTCGGGCGACGCGGGTGTCTACGCCATGGGCAGCCCGGCGCTCGAGATCGCCGACGACGCGATCGACGTGACCGTGGTGCCCGGGGTGACCGCCGCGCTGGCGGTAGCCGCCGTGCTCGGCGCGCCGCTCGGCCACGACCACGTCATGATCTCCCTGTCCGACCTGCACACGGCCTGGCCGGTGATCGAGCGGCGGATCACCGCCGCCGCCGAGGGGGACCTGGTGGCTTGCTTCTACAACCCGGCCAGCGCAAAGCGGACCTGGCAGCTGCGGCGGGCCCTGGAGCTGCTGGCCGTGCACCGGCCGCCGGACACGCCGGTCGGCTGGGTCAGGGACGCTAGCCGACCGGGTCAGGCCGCATCGCTCAGTACGCTGAGTGAGTTCGATCCCGGCCTGGCCGACATGCACACGTTGGTCATCGTCGGTTCGTCCCGCACCCGGATACAGGCGGGCCGGATGGTGACGCCACGTGACTACCAGTGGGCCGAATCGTGAGCCTGATGGTCACCAATCAGTGCCGCGGCTGCGGCGCGTGCCTGCTCACCTGTCCCGAGCACGCGATCCGGCCCGGGGTCGCCCGCCCGCTGGTCGTCCTCGGCGATCGGTGTACCGAATGCGGTGAGTGCGTAGAGATCTGTCCGGCGGACGCCATAGAGGTGATCACATGACCGAGGTGCATCCCATCGAAGCCGAGTCCTACCGCATATTGCGGTCCCGGATCGACCTGAGCGCGCTGCCCCCACTCACCCGGGCCGTGACCGAGCGGGTCATCCACGCGACCGCCGACTTCGATTACGCCACCGACCTGGTCTGCGACGAGGCGGCGCTTCAACGCGGGGTCGCGGCGCTGCGCCGCGAAGTCCCCGTCGCCGCCGACGTGGCCATGGTCGCGGCAGGTATCACCGGATACCCGGTGATCTGCAAGATCGGCGGCTCGCTTTGTGCCCGGCTGGCGCGGACCGCGAACATCACGCTCAGCGCGGCGGCGGTCCGGCTGGCCCACGGCGAGGCCGGGCCGGGCGCGATCTGGCTGGTGGGCTGCGCGCCGACCGCCCTGGTCGAGATCATGAGCAGGCAGGTCGAGCCCGCCCTGATCATCGGCGTCCCGGTGGGGTTCGTCGGCGCGACCGACGCCAAAGATCACCTGCGCGCCAGCGGCCTGTCGGCCTTGAGCAACGTCTCGGAGAAGGGTGGTTCGGCCGTGGCGGTGGCGGCGTTCAACGCCTTGCTGCGGGTAGCCAGGAACCCGGCGGGCTCACCAGGCGAGGACTCCGCTTCATGAAACCGGCCCAAATGAGAGCGGCCCAATTGAGACCGCCACTGTTGCTGGCCGCGCACGGCACCCGCGACCAGGCCGGGGTCGCGGCCTTTAACGCACTGGCCGAGCGGGTCGGCGTGCTGGCTGCCGGGGACGGGACGCGGGTGGCGGGCGGCTTCATCGAGCTTTCCCCGCCGCCGCTGCGCGAGGCCGTCGCCATCCTGGTGAACGGGACCCCGGCGAACATGGTCGCGGTGCCGCTGATGCTGTCCGCGGCCGGGCACGCCAAGGGCGACATCCCTGCGGCGCTGGCCCGCGAGCGTACCCGGCATCCGGGCCTGCGCTGGACCTACGGCCGTCCGCTTGGCCCGCACCCCGTGCTGCTCGACCTGCTGACGGCGAGAATCGCCGCGGTGAGCGGCGACCATACGCCCGCCGTACTCGTCGTCGGCCGCGGCTCCACCGACCCGGACGCCAACGCGGACGTGGTCAAGACCACCCGGCTGCTGTGGGAGGGCCGGGACTACCCGCTCGCCGAGACCGCCTTCGTCTCGCTGGCCCGGCCCGATGTCCTCGAAGGCCTGGAGCGGTGCCGGCTGCTCGGCGCGCGGCAGATCGTGGTGGCCAGGTACTTCCTGTTCCCAGGCGTGCTGCCGGACCGGGTGGCCGAGCAGGCCGGCCAGTACGCCGCCGCGCATCCTGAACTGGACATCAGGTGCGCCGACGTGCTCGGCGACTGCGACGAGGTCGCCGCGCTGGTCTACGAGCGATATCACGAGGCGCTGTCAGGAGATATCCGGATGAACTGCGACATGTGCGTGTACCGGATCGCGATACCCGGGTTCGAGCATCGCGTCGGCGAGCCCCAGCATCCCCACGATCATCCCCATGACCACGCCCATGGATAAGCCCATGAATCACGGGGACTCGGGTAGCCCACCAGAGCAGTGCTATCCGAAGGAACAGCGGGACGCCGTGTACCGGGTGATCGCCGAGCGGCGCGACGTCCGCCGCGGGTTCCGGCCGGACCCGGTGCCCGCCGACGTGCTCGGCCGGGTGCTCGCGGCGGCCCACCAGGCGCCGTCGGTGGGCTTCTCGCAGCCGTGGGACTTCATCGTGATCACCGACCGGGCGCGGCGGGAGCGGATCGCGGCGCTGGCTCGCCGGCACTCCGGCGAGTTCGCGGCGGGCCTGCCCGGCGCGCGGGCCCGAGTGTGCGACCAGCTGAAGATCGAGTCGATCCTCGACACGCCGGTCAACATCGTGGTCAGCTGCGACCGCACCCGCGGGGGCCGGCACACGCTCGGCCGGCACGTCCAGCCGCAGACCGCCGAGTTCTCCAGCGTGCTCGCGGTGGCGAACCTCTGGCTGGCGGCCCGGGCCGAGGGCCTCGGCGTCGGCTGGGTGAGCTTCTTCGACGAGCGCGAGCTCGCCGCCGAGCTCGGGCTGCCCGCGCATCTGGAGGTGATCGCCTACCTCTGCCTGGGTTACGTCACCTCCTTCGCGGCCGAACCAGAACTGGCCACGGCCGGCTGGGCGCGCCGTCGGCCGGTGGCCTGGGCGGTGCACGCCGAGGAGTACGGCCACCGCGGAATGCCAGGGGAGGCACCAGTGGACCCGCTCGCCGACCTGATCGCGGCGATCACCCCGCCCGACGCCGAGGCGATGGCCGCCGCACGGGAACGGCAGGACCGGATGACCAAGCCGCGCGGCTCGCTCGGCGTGCTCGAGGAGGTGTCCGTGCGGCTGGCCGGCCTGGCCGGCGCCTGTCCCGCGCCA
>JBAUAY010001352.1:0-1686 GCA_049676235.1 Streptosporangiaceae bacterium | reverse complement strand
GCCGGCCGAGGCCGAGGCCGAACGGATCAGGATCCTCGCCCTGGCCGACGCCGAGCGCACCCGCATCCAGGCCGAGGCGGCCGCGTCCAACAACCGGGTCGCGCTCGACCAGCTGCTGATCAACCAGCTGCCGCTCATCGTCAAGGAGGCCGCGGCCGGGCTGGCCGGGGCCAACGTGAGCGTGCTCAACGGCGCCGACGGCCTCAGCGAGATCGCCGCCGGGCTGGTCAGCCAGGGCATGACCATCCTCGACGCGGTCCGCAAGGGCATGCCCGGGCAGCCGCAGGCGAGCAGCACCGCCGACAACGGGCAGGTGGTGAGCGGCCAGATCGCCCAGCGCGAGCCGTAAGGCCGGAATCTGAGGATTTGCTGACGTCCCGGCAAGTCCGGCACCAGCGGTAACCACCCTGGTTAGGCTCGAAGTCGTGGCAGCAGCGACAACGGCCGTCCAGGCCCGGGCGGAACAGGAGCCCGCACCACCACCTGGTGATCGCCGTACAACGGCGCTGGCCGCCGTGTACTACCTGCTAGGCGCGCTGGCGGTCACGCTCTGGCTGTGGCGGGATCCGGCGTCGAGGACGGTGGCGGGCAACCCCAACGACGCCGACCAGATCGCCTGGTTCTTCAGGTACGACGCCACCGCGGTCGCGCACCTGCGGCTGCCCGCGCTGGTGACGACGGCGATGAACGCCCCGCAGGGCATCAACGCCATGTGGAACACGTTCATGATGCTGCCCGGCGTGCTGCTGGCCCCGGTGACGTTGCTCTTCGGCCCGCAGAGCGCGCTGACGTTGTTCATGACGGCCGGCTTCGCCGGGTCCGCGACGGCCATGTTCGCCGTCTTGAAGCGCTGGGACGTCAGCGGGCCGGCCGCGGCGCTCGGCGGGGCGGTCTACGGGTTCTCCCCGGCGGTGCTGCACTCGGCCATCGGCCACTACGACCTGCAGTTCGCCGTACTGCCGCCGCTGATCGTCCACATCTGCCTGCGGCTGGCGACCGGCCGGACCGGCGCCGTACGCGGCGGCCTGTGGCTGGGCCTGCTGGTGACGGCGCAGGTGTTCATCACCGAGGAGACCCTGCTCGCCACGGCCATGGCCGTGGTCATCATCCTCGCCGTGCTCGCCATCAGCCGCCCCCGGGCGGTGGCGGGTAAGATCGCGACGATGGCCGCCGGCCTGGGCGTCGCGGCCTGCGTGACGGCCGTGATCGCCGGATATCCGCTGTGGATGCAGTTCTTCGGCCCGTTGCCGCAGCACGGCAGCCCGTTCACGGCCGACTACTTCAAGAACGACCTGTCTTCCTTCGTGGTGCCCTCGTCGTACCTGCTCTTCCACACCTCGGCCAGCGCGGCCGCCGCCCTGCGGTATCAGGGGCACCTGCCCGAATATCTCGGCTACCTGGGCTGGCCGCTGATCATCGTGCTGCTGTTGGCGACGATCGCCTGCTGGCGGCGGCTGCCGGTCCGGGCCGTCGCGATTGCCTTCGCCGTGCTCAGCGTGTTCTCACTCGGCGGCACCCTGCTGTTCGGCGGGCACGAGCACCACGCGATCAAGCTGCCCTGGTACTGGCTGGAAGGCCTGCCGCTGCTCAACGCGGCCCTGCCGGACCGGTTCTCCATCGTGGCGGACGGCGCGGGCGCCGCGCTCCTGGCCTTCGCCGTGGACGCGGCCCGGTCGGCCTTCGCCG
>JBAUAY010001351.1:0-3174 GCA_049676235.1 Streptosporangiaceae bacterium | reverse complement strand
CTGGCCGGTGCCGTACTGGTACATCGACACCGGGTTCGCCGCGTTGCTCATCCTGCTCACCGTCGTCGACGAAGGGCTCGGCGCCGTGTTCTTCGGCCTCCCGCCGGAGAACATGGCCGATTTCCGCGCGCAGTACGGGGTGCCGGAGCAGTGGATGCCCATCGGGGTCATCGCCATCGGCTACCCCGATCCGGCGGCCGATCCCGTCCCGCCCGCGCGGGCCAGCGACCGCAAGAGCCTCGACGAACTCGTCCATCGCGGCCACTGGTAGCTCGGCTGCGACAACTGTCGCCGGCAACCACGTCCGGCCCTCCGCTGGCGATGATCGTTTCCGCGATATGTCTGCAGTTTGAGGCGCTGGGACACCCATAACTGCAGACAAAGCCGCCAACACCCGTCCGTGTCGCCTCAAGATGACGGCAGATCAGCCCGCAGCCGCAGACCCCGGCGAAACCGGTTTGAGCATCCAGCCGGGCGACCGCGCGACCGGGCGCGGACGCGATCATGGCCTCATAATGGCGGGGTGAACGAGCCAGAGGTCAGGATCAGACCGGTCAACGAGGGCGACCAGCCCATGCTCGCCTGGCTCGTCGCCGAACTGTGGGGGTCGGAGCTGGTCGCCGTGCACGGCGCCGTACTCCGGCCCGCCGAGCTGCCCGGGTTCATCGCCGAACGGTCCCGCCGGGTGGTCGGCCTGCTCACCTACCAGCTGGCGGGCGAGATGCTCGAGATCGTCACGCTCAACGCCCTCGAGCGCCGGGTCGGCATCGGGACCCTGCTCATCGAGGCCGCGGCCGGCACGGCCCGGCACTTCGGCTGCTGCGAGGTCCGGCTCACCACCACCAACGACAACGTCGACGCGCTCCGTTTCTACCAGCGCCGCGGGTTCCGGCTCGCCGAGCTGCGGCCGGGCGCGGTCGACCGCTCGCGGCAGGAGAAGCCCCAGATCCCGAGGGTCGGCGACTACGGCATCCCGCTGCACGACGAGATCGACCTCACGCTGGCGGTCTAAGGCCCGCCGAGGATCTTGACCTGCCGGCCCCCGGTCCACACCCCGGTGACGTGATCCGGGGCGCCGAGCACGCCGATGTCGGCCAGCGGATCGGCGTCCAGCGTGATCACGTCGGCGTCGTACCCTTCGGCGAGCCGGCCGCTGAGCGGCGCCTGCGGCCCCACGGTGAGCGGTCCGGTGGCGGTCGCCGCCTCGATCGCCTCCAGCGGCGACATGCCCAGCTTCACCAGGTAGCCGGGCTCTGACCCGTTCCGGCCCCACGAGTTGGGCAGGTCGGCGCCGGTCAGGGCGATGTCGGTACCCATGGCGATGGTGACACCGTGCTCGTAGGCCCGCGTCACGGCCTGCGCGTGGGTGTCGGCGATGGCCTCGAGCTTGGCCATGGCGTAGGGCGGCACCGCGGCCTTGTTGGCCAGCATGTCCTCGATGATCGTCCTGGTCGGGACCAGGATCGCGCCGGATTCGCGCATCGCGTCACAGCATTCGTCGTCGAGGAAGGTGCCGTGCTCGATGGTCCGCACGCCGGCCCGCAGGGCCGCCATGATGCCCGGCTTGCCGTGGCAGTGCGCCGCGACCACCCGGTCGGCCAGCCCCGCGACCTCCACGATGGCCCGCAGTTCCGCCGCCGTGAACTGCTGGTGGATCGGGTCATCGACCTCGGAGAGCACGCCCCCGGACGCGCATACCTTGATCAGCTTCGCGTTGCGCCGCAACTGCTCGCGGGCCGCCTTGGCGCACTCGTCCGGCCCGTCCGCCAGCCGCATCAGGCCCTCGCGCCTGGAGTAGTCCCGCATCCAGTCGAGCGGGAAGGAGTGCAGGTCGGCATGACCGCCGGTGGTGCTCAGGATCGCCCCCGCGCCGAATATCGCCGGCCCCTCGACCAGGCCCTCGGCGATCGCGCGGGCCAGGTAGACGCCGAGGCCGCCCACGTCGCGCACCGAAGTGATCCCCGCGTCGAGCGCGGCCCGCAGATCCCGGGTGCACCGGGCCGCCCGCAGCGCCTCCGGCTCGAGCGGGAGTTGTGCCAGGTCAAAGGTCCTGGTCCCGAGGAAATGTCCGTGGCACTCCCACATTCCCGGCATGACCGCCGCCACCCGGGTCACCGGCGCCCCGGGAGTGGACGGCGCCGCCCCGGCCGGGCCGGCGTAGCCGATCCGGGATCCGTCCAGCACGACCACCCCGTCGCGAACGGGCCCGCCGTGCCCGGGTATGAGCAGCTCAGCCTCGATTCGGTACATCATTCTCCTCGCTGGACGGATTGAGACCGCAGATGTGATGGTGATTATCTTGACGGGTCGGCCCGCGACCGGTCCATCATGGATAAGCCAGTCGCGTTCCTCACGGAGGCCCCAGGTTCAGGACCACCCGGCCGCATTTTTCACCGACAGTATCGAGGTGTGTGCTGTTGCGGGCACCAGTCATGCGCTATACAGGACGTACGACTGTCCGGCAACCGGTTGCGGGGGTCATGGGTCAGGCGAACCAGTCGCCTGCCTTGTGGCGCGAGCCCCGAGTCAGGCTCTAGGGAGGCAGGGACATAGGGGCGAGGAAGCGTGATGCTGCCAAACGATAGGGCCCAGCCCGCCGCGCCGGAAAAGCCGAGCTGGGGTGCTCGGCTGATGCGTGCGCACCGGCGGGCCCCGACCTGGCTGAAGGTCACCGTGGTCGCCGCCGCCGTCCTGTTCTTCCCGGCCACGCTGGGCCTGATCATCCTGGCCGCGCTGATCTACGGGGTCGTGGCCGTGGTTCAGGGACGGCGCACCGTCGGCGCGACCGCCTCGGTCGCGGTGTGGGGTCTGGCCGTGCTCTTCGGCCTGTACAACGGCAATCTGACCTGGCTCTACTCTTTGCTACTGCTGCCCTTCGTGGTCGCGCTGGCCGCGCACGCCCGGCCGCTGGCCCGCTGGTTCGTGCCCTGCCGCACGGTGGCCTGGGTGCTGGTCTGGTCCGTGCCGGTGGCCGTTATCGCGCTCAAGGCAGCGCCGCACCAGCCGTTCATCGGCACGATCGCCGCGTGGCTGCTGGCCGTGGCCGTGCTCGGCTGGCGGGTGGCCAAGGGCATCCAGGACACCCGCATGTACGGCGGCCGAGCCCCGAATGCCCCGAATGCCCCGAATGCCCCCGGGGGTCCCGACGGTCGGCCCGGCGCCGCGTCGCAGGGC
>JBAUAY010001350.1:0-1546 GCA_049676235.1 Streptosporangiaceae bacterium | reverse complement strand
CCCCGGCCGCCCCGGCCGCGGGGATCACTGGCATCGCCGCGGCCCCGGTGCGCGTCGCGCACACCACGCTCGGCACGGTCGGATACCGGGTGGCCGGAAGCGGCCCGCCGCTGGTCCTGATCATGGGCTACGGCGGAACCATGCAGACGTGGGACCCGCGGTTCGTGAACACCCTGGCCATGCACAACCGGGTCGTGATCTTCGACAACGCGGGCATCGGCGACACGCAGGCGCTGCCCGCGCCGCTCACGATCGACGCCATGGCCGACCAGACGAGCGCGCTTATCAGCGCCCTCGGCCTCGGCCGGACCGACGTGCTCGGCTGGTCGATGGGCGGGATGATCGCGCAGGCCCTGGCGGTACGCCACCCCGCGCAGGTACGTCGCCTGGTGCTGTGCGCGACGTTCCCCGGGGTCGGCACGGTGGTGCCGCCGCAGGCGGCGATAAACGCTCTCACCAGCGGTGACGCGCAGGCAGCCCAGGCTGTGCTGTTTCCCGCGGACCAGGACATGGCCTACGGCGCTTTCTCGGCGGGGCTTGCCACCTACCCGGCCCCTTCCGGGGCGTCGGCCGCCACCATCACGGCCCAGGGAGACGCCTCCCTCGACTGGTTCCGAGGGACCGACCCGGTCGGGCGGCTGACCAGCAGGATCTCCGCGCTCACGCTCATCGCCGACGGCACCGAGGACCGGCTCGACACGGCCGCCAACTCCCGGACCCTCGCGCGGCTCATCCCTGGGTCAAAGCTCGTGCTCTACCCAGACGCGGGGCACGCGTTCCTGTTCCAGGAGGGGGCGCCGTTCGCGTTCGCGGTGGAATCGTTCCTCGCCCCGCGGCCGGCGCCGGTGAGTGCCGGGACGATACGTTCGGAGTTCACGAGCGGTGAAGCGCGGATCAGCGCCACGGGCAAGACCTGGGCGGCAAAGCTCAAGGCACTGCCTTCGAATGTGACCGCGCCTGAGGTCACCGGCATCAGCGAGCCCCTGGCCAGTTCCCTGAGCGACCTGGACTACACGCTGCTGCGCTCGGGTGCCACGGGCCAGGCGGCGGACGCGATCACCGCGCTCGTGACCGACAACGAGCGCCTCATCGACGACATCCTCGCGCTTGCCGTGCAGACCAAGTCGACGGGCGCTGCCTGGGACACGACGATCAAGAAAGACAGCGCGGCCAGGCTGACGGCGATCAACGGGCTGCGGAAAGTTCTTGGTCTTCCCCCCGCGAGTTGAGCATGCGAGTTGAGCGCGTGAGCGCCGGTCAAGTTGGCTGCCAGCCCGGGCTGCAGGCGGTGACTGTCACGGCCAGATATCACCTCTCACCGGGACCTCCGTCCTCAGGATCGGGCAGAAAGCAAAAGAGGGCCGCGTGTCAGCGGCCCTCCCAGGGATCTACAGGTTCCGGCTCCTCAGGGCGAGGGCCCGTGGTCTTCCCGGCCGGCGAACGTGCTGTCGCGGATCTGGCTGATGGTGTCATCCAGGGTGCGCAGGGCTTCTTCAATGTGTGGCCCGGCCGTGTCGCGGGCCAGGTCGGCGGCGGCCTGCAGGCC
>JBAUAY010001349.1:0-1670 GCA_049676235.1 Streptosporangiaceae bacterium | reverse complement strand
CCAGTAAAGAGCTGATCAAGGAACTGGCGGAGTTCACCCTCGCGCTGGTTCTCTTCTCGGACGCGTCGCGGGTCGGCCTGCATGAGCTGCGGGTGGATGCGGGCCTGTACCTGCGGCTGCTCGGGGGTGCGCTGCCGCTGACGATCGGCCTGGGCACGCTGCTCGCGCTCGCCCTGGACGGCAGCGCCAGCATCTGGCTGGCGTTGCTGGTGGGGGCGGCGCTGGCACCAACCGACGCCGCACTTGGCGCGGGCATGATATCCAACCCGGCGATACCGGCCAGGATCCGGCGGCTGGTCAATGTCGAAAGCGGCCTGAACGACGGGATCGCCACGCCCTTTGTGTCCGTCGCCATAGCAGGGGCGGCCACGGGCGGCGAGGTCGCCGGCCACGGTCCAGCCGCCGCCGCCGCTGAGCTGGCGGTGGGCCTTCTCGTCGGCGTGGCCGCGGGCGGTGCCGGTGGCCTGCTGGTGAACGCGGCGCGCCGGCGCGGCTGGGTCGCTGATGGCTTTGCCGGCCCAGCGGTGCTGGGCCTGGCGGTGTGTGCTTACGCATCCGCCGTGGCGCTGCACGGCAACGGGTTCATCGCCGCATTTGTCGGCGGGCTAGCGTTCGGCACGGCAGGTGGCCTGCGCGGCCGGCCGTTGGTGCCGTTCGTCGAGGACACCGGTGCCTTGGTGTCCTTGCTGGTCTGGCTGGCGTTCGGCGCTGTCGCGGTGGCACCGGCGGTGGAGGGCCTGAACTGGCAGATCGTGCTGTATGCGGTCCTCAGCCTCACGGTGATCCGGATGGCGCCGGTGGCGGCGGCACTGGCCGGCGCAAAGCTTGACCGGGACACGATCGCCCTGGTGGGCTGGTTCGGTCCCCGTGGCCTGGCGTCGGTGGTGTTCGCCCTGCTCGCGCTGGAGGAACTGGGCAGCTCCGCTGCCAATCACGCCGTCGCCGTCATCACGATCACCGTGTTGCTCAGCGTCGTCGCCCACGGTGCCACGGCCGATCCGCTGGCCACCCGGTACGCCCGGCACCTCGCCCGTCAGACAGGCCAGCGTGACGGTCCCGAAATGCCCGGCATACGGGAGCGCAGGCTCATCCGCCGGACCACCTCCGGCGCACACGATGCGGGGGGTGGCACGAATTCACCCACCGAAGGGTGAGAGATCCCTCTGCGTTGACAACAAGACTAGTAGCGTGTCACGCACTCAACGGCGCCGGGACCAAGAGGCCAGGCGCCGGAAGAACAATATGCGAGAAAGGGCTTGCCATGGCTGATCTAGTTGCTATCGGATACCCGGACGAGGCGACCGCGCAGGCCGCCGCCGATGAGGCGCGTCGGCTGGCCCAGGACCTGATCATCCAGCCCGATGCGATCGCGGTGATCGTGCGGGACACCGACGGCAGCTATCACGTCCGCACCAGCCACCACGCGGTCGGCGCCGGGGCGACCTGGGGCATGTTCTGGGGGTTCCTGTTCGGCCTGCTGTTCTTCATCCCGGTCTTCGGGATGGCCATCGGCGCCGGGCTGGGCGCCCTGATGGGCAAGATGGCCAAGACCAGCATCGACAAGCAGTTCCAGGACCAGGTCCGCGGCATGGTCCAGCCCGGTACTTCGGCGCTGTTCCTGATGCTGGAGAAGGTGACCCCGGACAAGGCCGTCGAGGCGATGAGCAAGT
>JBAUAY010001348.1:0-21792 GCA_049676235.1 Streptosporangiaceae bacterium | reverse complement strand
GCCTGGTGCTTGCCCGGGTTTCAGCAGGGGCCGAGGCGCTCGGATAGATAGGCCTCGACGCTGTCGATGCCGACCCGCTCCTGGTGCATGGTGTCGCGGTCCCTGACCGTGACGGCCTGATCGTTCAGGGTGTCGAAGTCGACGGTGACGCAGTACGGGGTGCCGATCTCGTCCTGCCGCCGGTACCGGCGACCGATCGCGCTGGCGTCGTCGAAGTCGGTGTTCCAGCGCTTGCGCAGCGCCGCCGCCAGGTCGCGCGCCTTCGGTGACAGGTCGGCGTTGCGCGACAGCGGCAGTACTGCCGCCTTGACCGGCGCGAGCTTGTGGTTCAGGCGCAGCACCGTCCGCTTCTCCAGGTTGCCCTTGGCGTCCGGCGCCTCGTCCTCGGTGTAGGCGTCGAGCAGGAAGACCAGCGCGCCGCGGTCCACGCCGGCCGCGGGCTCGATCACCCACGGGATGAACCGCTGGCCCGACTCCTGGTCCAGGTAGGACATGTCCTGCCCGGACGCCTCCTGGTGGGTCGTCAGGTCGTAGTCGGTCCGGTTGGCGATGCCTTCCAGCTCGCCCCACTCGGTGCCGGTGAAGTCAAACTTGTACTCGATGTCCACCGTGCGCTTGGAGTAATGAGAGAGTTTTTCCTTCGGGTGCTCATACTTCCGCAGGTTCTCGGCCCGGATGCCAAGGCCGGTGTACCAGGCGAAGCGCTGATCGATCCAGTACTCGTGCCAGTCCTCGTCGGTGCCCGGGCGGACGAAGAACTCCATCTCCATCTGCTCGAATTCCCTGGTCCGGAAGATGAAGTTGCCGGGGGTGATCTCGTTGCGGAACGACTTGCCGATCTGGCCGATGCCGAACGGGATCTTCCGGCGCGAGGTCTGCAGCACGTTGCGGAAGTTGATGAAGATGCCCTGCGCGGTCTCCGGGCGGAGGTAGGCCAACCCGGACTCGTCCTCTACCGGGCCGAGGTGGGTGCGCAGCAGGCCGTTGAACATGCGCGGCTCGGTGAAGGTACCCCTGTTGCCGCAGTTCGGGCAGGTAAGGTCGGCCAGTCCGCCTGCCGGAACGTGACCGTGCTTCTCCTCGTAGGCCTCGATGAGATGGTCGGCCCGGTATCTCTTATGGCAGAACGAGCACTCGGTGAGCGGGTCCACGAACTCGGTGACGTGACCGCTTGCCTCCCAGACCTCCCGGGCCAGGATCACCGAGGAGTCCAAGCCCACGATGTCGTCGCGCTCGGTGACCATCGAGCGCCACCACTGGCGCTTGATGTTGTTCTTCAGCTCGACGCCGAGCGGGCCATAATCCCAGGAAGCCCGCAGGCCACCATAGATCTCGCTGGACGGGTAGACGAACCCCCGTCGCTTGCTCAGGCTGACGATGGCGTCGAGACGGTCACTGCGCAGTGCCATGGTTAAGGTCTCCATCCGGCTGGCGGTCGGCGGGCGCGAATCCCGTGGTGATCCGGCGCGGGCGCTGGCCTGCACGCCGGAAGCCCTTAGCTTAGGAGCACTGGCCGGTGATCGCGAATTGAAATCACCCGGTGCGGTTGGGTACCTCCCGGTCACGCTCGCGCAACCTTCCCCTCGCGGCGGGACGTCAGGAGGCCGGCTCTTCGGGGACCGGAACGGGGTTTGGCATCGCGCCGCCGTACCTGCGGTCACGGCTGGCGTAGATCTCGCAGGCGTGCCACAAGTGCCGCCGGTCGAAATCTGGCCAGAGCGTGTCGAGAAAGACCAGTTCGGCGTAGGCGGACTGCCAGAGCAGGAAGTTGGAAAGACGCTGCTCGCCGGATGACCTGACGAAAAGATCGACATCAGGAATCGAGGGCTCGTCCAGATAGCGGGCGAACACCTTTTCGTCGATCTTCTCTGCCCGGAGCTTCCCCGCGGCCACATCCGCAGCGATGGCGGCGGCCGCGTCGGCGATCTCGGCCCGGGCCCCGTAGTTCACGCAGAATTGCAGGGTCAGCACGGAATTCCCGGCGGACATTTGCTCGGCCTGTTCGAGTTCGCTGATCACGCTGCGCCATAGCCGCGGCCGGCGGCCCGCCCAGCGGATGCGGACGCCCATCTCGTTCAGCAGGTCGCGGCGCCGGTGGATCACGTCGCGGTTGAAGCCCATCAGGAAGCGCACTTCGTCCGGCGAGCGCCGCCAGTTCTCGGTCGAGAAGGCATAGGCGGACAGGTTGGGGATGCCGAGCTCGATCGCCCCCATGATCACGTCGAGCAGCGAGGACTCGCCGTTCTTGTGGCCCTCGGTCCTGGGCAGCCCCCGTTTTTTAGCCCACCGCCCGTCGCCGTCCATGACCAAGGCGACGTGCCTGGGAATGAGCTCGGCCGGGATGTCCGGCGGTTTAACCCCGCTCGGGTGCGGATCGGGCGGACGGATACCCGCCGGGCCACTCATCAGACGCGCTCCACATGACGCAGCGAACGGATCGAATGCTCTAGGTGCCACTGAAGGTACGCGGCCACCAGCGCGCTGCACTCTACCCGGTGCCGTCGCTCGCTGCGATCGGCGTCGTCCCAGTCCCCGCGGAGCAAGGCGAGCATCAGGGCCACCGTCGGCGCCGCGGGCGAGGCCGCGCCGGGCGGCCGGCAGGAGGCGCACACCATGCCCCCGGCCGCGACGGCGAACCCCGGCAGCCGCTGGCCCGGCGCGCCGCAGCGGGCGCACTCCTGCAGGGCGGGCGCGTACCCGGCCACCGCGAGCGAGCGCAGCAGGAAGGCGTCAAGCACCAGCCCAGAAGCATGCTCTCCATCGCCGAGGGCGCGCAGCCCGCCGATGAGGAGCAGCAGCTGGCGCAGCGCAGGCTCCTTCTCTACCGGGGTGAACCGCTCGGCCGTCTCCAGCATCGCCACGCCCGCCGTGTAACGGGGGTAGTCCCCGGTCAGCGGCTCGCCGTAGGGCCGGATCACCTCCGCCTGCGTGATCACGTCGAGCGAGCGCCCGGCGTGCAGCATCAGGTCGACGTGGGTGAACGGCTCGAGCCGGGCACCGAACCTGGACTTGGTCCGGCGGACGCCCTTGGCCACGGCGCGGATCCGCCCGCCCCTGGCGAGGACGGTAATGATCCGGTCCGCTTCGCCCAGCTTCTGCGTCCGCAGCACGATCCCGTCATCCCGGTAGAGCTGCACCTACCCATTGTCCCGCACGCCGGAAGGAACTGGCCGCATATGAGGTCCTGGACGGTGCCGCGCCGGCTGACGCGGCACCGTCCTTCGCGTGCTAACCGCGGCGGGACCGGTTGACCGCGGACAGGACCGCGCGCATCGAGGCCGTGACCGTGTTCGTGTCGATGCCGACGCCCCAGAAGACCTGGCCGCCGATTTCGCACTCCACGTAGGCTGCGGCCTGGGCGTCGGTGCCCTCGGTCAGCGCGTGCTCGGTGTAGTCGAGCACCCGCGCGGTCACGCCGACGGAGGCCAGCGCGCTGCAGAACGCCGAGATGGGGCCGTTGCCCACGCCCTCGACCTGACGGGCGCGCCCGTCGGCGGAAATCTCGGCCGTGAGAACGTGCTTGGCCTCGACCACCGAGGAGGTCTGGTGGTCCAGCAGCGCCAGCGGGCCCTCGGCGAGGTAGGTGTCGGAGAAGATCTCCCACATCCGCGGAGGCGACACCTCGCCGCCCTCGGCCTCGGTGTGGCCCTGGATCACCCGGGAGAACTCGATCTGCAGGCGGCGAGGCAGGTCCAGCTGGTGTTCGGCCTTCATGACGTACGCCACGCCGCCCTTGCCGGACTGCGAGTTGACCCTGATGACCGCCTCGTAGGTGCGGCCCACGTCATGCGGGTCGATGGGCAGGTACGGCACGGCCCACGGGTACTCGGCGAACGGGACGCCCGCCTGCTCCGCCTCGGCTTCCAGCGCCTCGAAGCCCTTCTTGATCGCGTCCTGGTGGGAACCGGAGAACGCGGTGTAGACCAGGTCGCCCGCATAGGGGTGGCGCGGGTGGACCGGGATCTGGTTGCAGTACTCGACGGTGCGACGGATCTCGTCGACGTCGGCGAAGTTGATCATCGGGTCGATGCCCTGGCTGAACAGGTTCAGCCCCAGCGTGACCAGGCATACGTTACCGGTGCGCTCGCCGTTGCCGAACAGGCAACCCTCGATCCGGTCGGCGCCCGCCAGCACGGCCAGCTCCGCGTCGGCCACCGCGGTGCCCCGGTCGTTGTGCGTGTGGACCGACACGCACACGTGGTCCCGGTGCGGCAGGTTCCGGCTCATCCACTCGATCTGGTCGGCGTAGACGTTCGGGGTGGACCGCTCGACCGTGCACGGCAGGTTGAGGATGATCTCGCGGTCCGGCCCGGGCTGCCAGACATCCATGACGCCCGCACAGACATCGAGGGAGAAGTCGAGCTCGGTGTCCATGAAGATCTCGGGCGAGTACTCGTAGCCGAAGTCGGTGCCGTCCAGGAGTTCCTCGGCGTACTTCATGACGTGGCGGGTGCCTTCGACGGCGAGCGCCTTGCACTCCTCGCGGTCGATCCGGAACACCACCCGGCGGAATATCGGCGCCGTGGCGTTGTACAGGTGCACGGTGGCCAGGCGCGCCCCGCGCAGCGACTGGACCGAGCGCTCGATCAGGTCCTCCCGGGCCTGGGTGAGCACGGAGATCCGGACATCGTCGGGGACGCGGTCACCCTCGATCAGCTCACGCACGAAGTCGAAGTCGGTCTGGCTCGCGGACGGGAACCCGACCTCGATCTCCTTATAGCCCATCCGCACCAGCAGGTCGAACATCTTGTGCTTGCGGGCTGGGCTCATCGGGTCGATCAGCGCCTGGTTGCCGTCCCGGAGATCGGTGGACAGCCAGCGCGGGGCCTTCGTGATGGCCTGGGCGGGCCAGCTGCGGTCGGGTAGCTCGACTGGCTTGAACGGCGTGTAGCGATGACACGGCATGCCACTCGGCTGCTGACGTACGGGTGAGACGCGTTTGAACGCAGGATCCTGTTGCATTTATCTGCTACTTCCTCATAGCTGGCGGGCGGTTGCGTGGCCTGATTGATGGCCAGCAGACACGCCAACACCCCGCGACGAGGGAGCCGGCCTATCGGCCCCCGCCGCGGCCGCTAAGGAGGAGCAGCTCGCGCAACATTGCCAGTAACCCTACCAGCCGTCTGCGTTCGTGGTGACTCTGGGCGCACTTGCCGGCACGACGGCGGAAATATTCAGTGGCGCCGCGGGGAGTGGCAGGGTTGGCTGTGAGGATGCGCATCGAGCAAGCAGACCTGGCGGACGCGAAGCAGATACGCGCGTGCTACGAGGCGGGCCTGGCGGCCCAATGCGTCGACGAACCCGAGGGGCCTTGGTTCACCGAACGGCCGTTCCGCGGCTGGCTGACCATCGGCTGGGGCGGCGACCCGAGGGAAGTATGGCTGGCCGCGGGGCCGGCGGAGGGCCCGGCGGCCGGCTGGTACTGGCTGGGGCTGCCGGACAAGGAAAACCGGGACCAGGCCAATCTGGTCCTCGTGGTGCACCCGGCCGAACGACGGCACGGACTCGGCCTCGCCCTGCTGCGGCACGCGGCCGGGCGAGCGGCGGCGCACGGGCGTTCGGTGCTCAGCGGCGCCGCTCGCGACGGTTCGGCGGGTGAGGCTTTCGCGCGATCAGTCGGAGGGAAACCGGGGCTGGTCGATATCCAGCGCGTGCTAGAGCCGGGCAAGCTGGAGGGAGGCAGGCTCGCCCAGCTACGCGGGCCGGCCGAGCGGGCCGCCTCCGGTTACTCGCTGGTGTCCTGGACCGGCCTGGTACCCGAGGAGTTCATCGAGCAGGTGGCGGATCTTTACACCGCGCTCAACGACGCTCCCCACGATCCTGAGACCGAACCCGATGTGTGGGACGCACAGCGGGTCCGGGAGCGCATTAACGACCTGCGCCCGCACTTCGGGATGCGAGGTTACGCGGTGGCGGCGCGAGATGACGCGACCGGCGAAATGGCGGCCGTGACCGAGATAGCGGTGGATCCGGCCGATCCAGGCTGGGGACATCAGATGTTTACCGTCGTGACCAGGAAACACCGCGGGCACCGGCTCGGCCTGCTGGTGAAGATCGCCATGCTGGAGTTGCTCGCGACCGCGGAGCCGCAACTGGAACGGTTCGTGACCTGGAACGCCCAGGCCAACGAGCACATGATCGCGGTCAACGAGGCGCTGGGCTACACCATCCTCGGCCAGCCGAGCACCTGGTTCCGGCTCGACGTGCCGGCTGTGCTCGGCTTACACCAGCCGGGTTAGTCGCGGCCGGCCGACTGCTCAGTCATCGCGACCACGCCGACGACCTGGGCCTGGGTCATGCTGAGGTCGACGCCGATGGCCAGCGCGGCGTGCCGCTCAGATTCGGTGAGCGGGCCGTCCGCCATGGCGATGCGGATCACCTCGGCCAGGTACCACTCCCTGGCCTGGATGGTGAGCTGCGCCCCGACCTGGTTCAGGGCCGGTCGGATGGCCTCGAACGGCTGGATGAGATCGGCGTCGAGCATGGCCTCGTCGTAGCCATTCACCCCCGATCCGATGACCGCCTCGATCGCCCGCTGCCGCGAGATCGGGTTCGCCGGATCGCCGCACCGCAGCATGGCCGAGACGGCGGCCCGCATACCGGCGGGCAGCGCCGCCTGCATCTGCGCCGTGGTCGGCTGGCTGAGCACATCCGTCACGTAACGGGTACGGCAGGTGGTGCACTGGACGTGCTCGCCGACCGAGTTCAGCGGGATGACCGGGAGAAAGAACAGCGTCAACCACCGGCGCCCCGCTCGGTGCCGGTAGTCCCGGTCCCCGCCGCAGCGGCGGCAGTAGAAGGTGCCTTGCGCGATCGTCCGGTAGAACACGCGCAAGCCAAAGATGATCAGCAATGTGAATCCCCTTCTGCCTACCATCCGGCACACTCCCCGCAAGCACCCTGCCACAGGCGTGTACCTCGCCTTTTCTGTACAGGTAAATCCATCATGTCGCCGCCGACCCCGGCGTCGCCGTTGCCGATGCTGATCCGATACCTCATTTTCGGCGGAAGTCCACGTGGCCTCGGGCGACGCGGTATCTTCGCGTGACTTCTGAGGTTGACGGGTCTGGTTGGCACTCACCTCGCGCTTTGAGGCGCCGGAGCGCTGGCCGGGGGCTGTGGCTGTGGAGGATCTGGGTCTTGTCCGGGTTCCAGGGTTCAGTCGTAGAACCCCAGGCGGCGTAGCTGCTTGGGGTTGCGCTGCCAGTCCTTGGCGATCTTGACGTGCAGGTCGAGATAGACCTTGGTGCCGAGAAGCGCCTCGATCTGGCGGCGGGCCCGGCTGCCCACCTCCTTCAGCCGCGCTCCCCCGGTACCGATGACGATGGCCTTCTGGCTCGACCGCTCCACGTAAAGCTCGGCGTGCACGTCGGTGAGGTCATCACGGCCCGGCCGCGGCCCCATCTCCTCGACCACCACCGCGATCGAGTGCGGCAGCTCGTCCCGCACCCCGTCCAGCGCGGCCTCCCTGATCAGCTCGGCGACCATGATCTGCTCGGGCTCATCGGTCAGCTCGCCGTCCGGGTACAGGGCCACGCCCTCGGGCAGGTGCGAGACCAGCACGTCGGCGAGCACGTCGAGCTGGAACCCGGTCACGGCCGAGACCGGAACCACGTCGGCCCAGTCGCCCAGGGCACTCACCGCCACCAGATGTTCGGCCACCCGCTCCGGCGACACCGCATCGCACTTGGTCACTACCGCCACGACCGGGGTCTTCTTCACGTTCTCGAGCTCGCGGGCAAAGAACCGGTCGCCCGGGCCGACCGGATCGGTGGCCGGGATACAGAACCCGATCACGTCGACTTCGGCGAGCGTGGACCTGACCAGGCTGTCCAGATGCTCGCCGAGCAGGGTCCGCGGCTTGTGCAGGCCGGGCGTGTCCACCAGGATCAGCTGCGCGTCCGGGCGGTGCACGATGCCGCGGATCACCCGCCGGGTGGTCTGCGGCCGGTCGCTGGTGATCGCGACCTTGGCCCCTACTAGCGCGTTCGTCAGCGTCGACTTGCCGACGTTCGGGCGGCCCGCGAGGCAGGCGAACCCGGAGCGGAAGGCGGTTGACGGAGGATGGCTCACCCATCAATTCTCGCGCATGTCCCGTGGGCGGGAACCATGGCTCGTTCGGCCGCCCTAGGGGGCCAGGATCTCGCGGACGGTGCCGTCGGGGGCGGCGCGGAACACGGTCGCGTCGGGGCCGAGGTCGCGGACCACGGCCAGATCGCCCGGGTCCACGTCGGCCTCGCTGACCAGGGCGGCCGCCTCGAGCTTCTGCGCGCCGCTGGACACCGCCATGGCCACCGCCAGGCGCAGAGCGGACAGCCGCAGCGACGGCAGGGCCACCGCGGCGGCGGTGTAGGTCCGGCCAGTCTCGTCGCGGACCGCCGCGCCCTCCGACGCCGCCACTCGCGCCCGGGTAGACCGGGCCAGGGTGATGATCTTGAGGTCCTCGGCCGCGGGCGTCACTGCCCCAGGGGTTGCATCGCTCACCTTGCTGAGTTTACGACGCTGTGTTTACTGCGGCGGGTCCTCGACCCGTTCCACCAGCACCGCAACGATCTTGTTGCGCCGGCCGGCCAGGTTCTCCGCGGTGAGCCGCAGGCCGCGGACGGTCGCCGTCGAGCCCGCGATCGGAACCCGGCCGAGCTGGTGGGCGAGCAGCCCGGCCACCGTCTCTACGTCCAGATCGTCGAGGTTGACGCCGAACAGCTCACCGAGCTCGGTCACCGATAGCCGGGCGGTGACCCGGGCGGCGTGGTCGGAGAGCCACTCGACCGGGGGCTGCTCGTTGTCGTACTCGTCGGTGATCTCACCGACGATCTCCTCGAGGATGTCCTCGATGGTGACCAGCCCGGCGGTCCCGCCGTACTCGTCGATCACGATGGCCACGTGGTTCCGCTGCGCTTGCATCTGGCGGAGCAGTTCGTCCACGGGCTTGCTGTCGGGCACGTAGCTGGCCGGGCGCATCACCGTGGCGACCTTCTCGGTGGCCTCGGCGCCCGGGTGCTCGTGACTCCAGGCCACGATGTCCTTCAGGTAAGCGATGCCGACCACGTCGTCCTGGTTCTCACCGACCACGGGGATCCGGGAGAAGCCGCTGTCCAACGTCAGCGAGAGCGCCTGCTCGACGGTCCGGTCGCTCTCGATGAACACCATATCGGTGCGGGGCACCATGACTTCCCTCACGATGGTGTCGCCGAGCTCGAACACCGAGCGGACCATGTCCCGCTCGCCCGGCTCGATGCCGTTCCTGCGTTCCAGGTAGTCGACGAGGCCGCGCAGTTCGGACCGGTCCACGGGGACCCGGGAACCTTCGTGGTCCACCAGCGGCCGGGTCCGGCGGGTCGGCGGCATGGCGTTGCCGCACGCGACGAGCAGCCTGGGCAGCGGGCCGAGCGCCCGGGTCAGCGGGAACAAGAACGCGGCCGCGCGCTCGGCGGTACGTTCGGTCCGCGGTCCGACTCGCCCGGTTTGCGGGCGCACGCCGGTCAGCGCGTAGCGCAGCCCGATCACCACGGCGAGCGCGGCCAGCACTGCGCGCCAGTCGTCGCCGAGCCAGCGGACGAAGGCCGCCGTGACCAGCACCGCGGCGAGGACCTCGCAGATGGCCCGGAGCAGGAGCAGCACGCTCAGGTAGCGGGGCAGGTCGGCGGCCACGGAGCCCAGCCGGCCCTGGTGCTCGGGCCGTTCGGCCACCCCGGTGGCGGAAACGAGCGCCAGCGCGGCCTCCGCGTTCGCGCACCAGCCAGCCACGAGGGCGAGCACGGCCGCGGCGACCAGCAGCCACGCTGGAGGGGTCATAATCCGGGTCGGCCCTTCGTATCCCGCCACAACTTCAGGAGCTGATCCTGGGTGCCGAACATGGCGGCGTGCTCTTCCGGCTCAGCGTGGTCGTAGCCGAGCAGGTGCAAGATGCCGTGCACGCACAGCAGCTCGAGCTCGTCCTGGGTGGAGTGGCCGGCCTTGTCCGCTTGTTCGGCCGCGACCTGGGGGCACAGCACCACGTCGCCGAGCAGCCCGGGATCGGCGCCCGGGGCTGGATCGGCGCGGTTGCCGCCCAGGTGCGGCGGCCGCAGTTCGTCCATGGGGAAGGCGAGCACGTCCGTCGGCCCCGGCTCCCCCATCCACCGCTCATGCAGCTCGGTCATCGTCCGCTCGTCGACGAGCAGCACCGAGAGTTCGGCTAGCGGGTGGATCTGCATCCGGTCCAGCGTGAACCGCGCGACCGCGGCCAGCCCCACCTCGTCGACGTCGATGCCCGCCTCGTTGGCGATATCGATGCTCATGCCCCGTCTAGCTGCCTTTCCGCCTGCGCGTCCCGGCCGGGGCGAGCTGACGTTCGTGGGCGTCGTAGCGCTCGTACGCGTCGACGATCTTGCCCACCAGCCTGTGCCTGACGACATCATGGCTAGTCAGCCTGGCGAAGTGGATGTCCTCGATGCCGTCGAGGATGTCCTGGACGATACGCAGCCCGCTGACCTGGCCGGTCGGCAGGTCGACCTGGGTAACGTCGCCGGTGACCACCACCTGAGAGCCGAAGCCTAGCCGGGTGAGGAACATCTTCATCTGCTCGGCCGTGGTGTTCTGCGCCTCGTCCAAGATGATGAACGAGTCATTCAACGTTCTGCCGCGCATAAACGCCAGGGGGGCGATCTCGATGGTGCCCGCGGCCATCAGCCGCGGGATCGCATCCGGGTCGAGCATGTCGTGCAGCGCGTCATACAGCGGGCGCAGGTACGGGTCGATCTTCTCGTACAAGGTGCCGGGCAGGAACCCCAGCCGCTCCCCCGCCTCCACCGCCGGCCGGGTCAGGATGATCCGGTTGACCTGCTTGGCCTGCAGCGCCTTGACCGCCTTGGCCATGGCCAGATAGGTCTTGCCGGTGCCCGCCGGGCCAATGGCGAATACGATCGTGTGCTGGTCGATCGCGTCCGCGTAGCGTTTCTGGTTCAGCGTCTTGGGCCGGATCGTCCGGCCGCGGGCGGACAAGATGCCGACGGTGAGCACGTCGGCAGGCCGGACGCCGCGCTCGGCCCGCAGCATGGCCGCCGTCCGCTCCACCGCGTCGGCCGTCAGGTCCGTGCCCTTGCGCAGCAGTTCGACAAGCTCGTCGAAGAGCGCGGTGACCAGGGCGGTCTCCGCCGGGGCTCCGGTCGCGGTGATCTCGTTGCCGCGGACATGGATGTCGGCGTCGAACTCCCGCTCAATAACGTGCAGCAGTTCGTCACCGGAGCCGAGCAGGCTGACCATCGAATGATCAGCGGGTATCACGATCTTCACCTGAGACCGCGGTTCGCCCTGGGTCCTGTTTTCGCGTTGCCCGTCGCCGTTGGAAGTGCTCCCGGCGCCTAGGTCATCGTTTCTGATATCCGTCAATTCGATGCTCTCGAAGACCCGGAGGACCGCCCCCCGAGCGTACTCAGCACCATGTTAGCCGGGATCAGGCCTCTCCGGGGCGGTGCTGTCCAGGGCTGGGTGCCGGTCATCCGGGTGGCCAGGCGAAGGACCGGCCGCCGAGGACGTGCCCGTGGACGTGCGGGACGGTCTGGCCCGCATGAGCGCCGGTGTTGAAGACGACGCGATAGCCGCCCTGGCTGACCCCCTCCGTCTCGGCGACGCGGTGCACCCCGGTGATCACCTCGCCGAGCAGCCCGCCGTCCGCGGCGGCGAGCGCCGAGACGTCGGGATAGTGCTCTTTCGGGATGACGAGCACGTGCGTCGGGGCCTGCGGATTGACATCGCGGAAGGCCAGGATCCGGTCCGTTTCAAGCACCGTGGTCGCGGGGATTTCGCCGGCCACGATGGCGCAGAACAAGCATTCAGCCACACGAAGATCCTAGGGCTTCCCGGCGCGCTTACGAATCATCCTGCCCGCTGGCCAGAGCACGGCCAGGCAATAGCTGTATAGGCAACATATTTCGGTCTAATCAAGGGGTATCACCAGGTAACCGTGTTGCCATCCGTTGTTACGGTGCCGATCGATGCGAGTGCTGTCGTATCCTCGCACTCAATGGATATTCTTGACTTTCGGCAATCCTCCGGCGGTGTCTGGTGGCATGTACGAATGTCGCCGACTTCAGCTTGACATGCCCAGTGTGGGTGCCCGGCTGGCCGTTCATCCAGGCAACTGACCAGGCGGTTTGCCACTGACGGCAAGGCGACGGACGGTCAGATGGGGGAGATTTGGGATGAAGGACGGGAGACCGTGGTCCCGCGCGACTCCTGCCGCCCCCCCTGCCGCGGCACGGAAGCGGTCAGATGGGGAGTGAACCTAGCGAGGGGGTAACGCGTCCAACAGACGTGACTGAAACCCTGGTGGCCGCTGGTGGCATTGCGCCTGATGCGTTCCTGGCGTCCCCCGCCGCGCGCATCGGGTGGAGTGCGGACCGTGCGGTCACCGAGCTTTACTCACTGCATTACCGGGCCCTGGTCCGCCTCGCGGCCCTGCTGGTGCGGGACACGCCCACCGCCGAGGAAGTGGTCCAGGACGCGTTCGTCGCCATGCACGGCGGCTGGCAGCGGCTGCGGGACGCCGAGAAGGCGCTGGCTTACCTGCGGCAGGCCGTGGTGAACCGGTCCCGTTCGGTCCTGCGCCACCGCACGGTCATCGACAAGAACATGCAGAAAGCCCCGCCGGACATGCCCAGCGCCGAGCACGGCGCGCTGGTCCTGCTCGAACGGCACGCCGTCGTCGCCGCCCTGCGCACCCTGCCCGACCGGCAGCGCGAGGCGATCGTGCTGCGCTATTACGCCGACCTGTCCGAAGCCGAAATCGCCGCCAGCATGGGTATCAGCCGCGGTGCCGTCAAAAGCCACACGTCCCGCGGCATGACCGCCCTCCGCGCGGCCCTGGAGCAGGAGAAATGACCAGACCCGGCCACGATGGCACGCCGCCGTCAGGACACGACTTCGGCGAGTTCCTGCGTCATGCCCTACACGCCGCCGCGGACCAGGTCGAGCCGCGCCCGGACGGGCTGGAGCGAATCCGCGCGCGAGTCAAGTCCGGACCGGCGTACGCCAGCAAGCATTCCGGCGCGACCGCGGCGACGGGCGGTTTCCTGGCCCACACGGTCCGGCGCTGGAACGCCAAGCGCGGCGGTTCGCCGGCGCACCGTTCGCCGGCGCATGGGGCGGGCCGTGGTCACGCGCGGCGCCAGCCGCGAGACTGGCGGGACGGACTGCTCCGGCCGGCCATGGCGATCGCCTGCGTCGTGTTCGCCATCGGCGTCGCCCTAGCAGTGGCCCCGCTGCGGCAGGCCTTCATCCACCTCAGCTCGGCGGTGGGAATCACCTCCCACAGCAGCACCGGCGTTCAAGGCGTCGCCGGATCGGGCAGTCCGCTGAGCTCGTCGGCCGGTGGTATCAGTCCGAGCAGCCTCCCCAGCAGCCAGGCCAGCAGCCAGGCCAGCAGCCAGGCCAGCAGCCAGGCCAGCTCGAGGGCGATCGCATGCCCGTCGAGTTCTTCGCCGTCCCCCTCGAGTGGGACGACCAGGTTGGCGACCCCGAGCGCGCCCCCGGCGAGCACGGTGACCAGCCCGGCCAGCAGCAGCACGAGTCCCACCGACAGCACCACGGCGACCAGCACCGCGACGGCGAGCGCGAGCGGCACCGCCAGCTCGACCACGTCGGCGACGGCGAGCACCAAGGCCTCCGACAAGACGACGGACAAGGTGACCGGGACCCCCTGCCCGACTACAACTCCCAACCCGACGCCTACGCCAAGCACCACGCCTACGCCAAGCACCACGCCTACGCCAAGCACCACGCCCACGCCAAGCACCACGCCGACATGGAAGCACAAGCCGATGGCCACCACGTCACCGGCGTCGTCGGCGTCGGGTTCGGTGACCTCGAGTGGTACCAACGTCGGCCAGACCGGCGACACCTCGACCCGCCGGGGCTGAGGCGGGCTCAGGACCAGCGGTCGGAGCGGCTGAGCAGGACGGCGGCGGCCACGGTCCCGGCGGTCGAGGTTCTCAGTACGGTAGGCCCCAGCCGGCAGGCAGCGGCCCCCGCCGCACGAAAGGCCGCGCTCTCGGAGTCGGTGATCCCGCCCTCGGGACCCACCACGACCAGCAGGTCACCCGATGCCGGCAGGCTGAGCCGGCCGAGGCTGCTGGCGGCGCCGGGCTCGAGAATGATCGCGCAGGCCGCCTTCGCGATCAGCTGAGCCACCTGGCCGGCCGAGGCGACCTCGGTGACCTCGGGTATCCAGGCGCGGCGGGACTGCTTGGCGGCCTCGCGCGCGGTCAGCCGCCACTTGGCCAGCGAGCGTTCCCCGCGGGCTCCTTGCCACACCGCAACGCATCGGGCCGCGGCCCACGGCACGATGCGGTCGACGCCGACCTCGGTCATCTCCTCGACAGCGAGCTCGCCCCGGTCGCCCTTCGGAATGGCCTGGACGACAGTGATCGCGGGATCCGGGCGGGGCACCTCCCGCCTGGCCCGCACGGTGAGCTCGAGGCCGCCGGCCCCGGACCCGGCGACCACGCACTCGGCCACTAGGCCGGCGCCGTCGGCCACGTCCACGCGTTCACCCGGGCGCAGCCTGCGCACGGTGGCCGCGTGCCGGCCCTCGGCCCCGGACAGGACGACGACATCGGATTCCAGCGCCGCGCGGTCGGCCAGGAAGACGGGCGGCTGCACCTAGTGCCTCAGGCAAAGGTTCGCGTCATGCCAAAAACCCGCTGAGGTTACCGACCGCGTCACGTGCACCGGCCGCTCGCGCAGGCCCAGAAGGCCTGCGCTCGTTGGCCGGTTTTGCATGACGCTCCCAGGGTTCAGCGCCCGTTGAAGGCGTCGCGCAGCCTCGAGAAGAACCCTTGCTGGCCAGGAGCGAACCTGCCGGGCGGCGATTCCTCGCCGCGCAGCTTGGCCAGTTCGCGCAGCAGCTTCTCCTGCTCGGCGTCCAGCTTGGACGGCGTCTCGACGGTCACGTGGATGACGAGATCGCCGCGCCCGTTGCCGTTCAGGTGCTTGACGCCCTGACCGTAGAGCGGGATGACCTGGCCGGACTGGCTGCCGGGCCGGATGTCGACGTCGGCGGGACCATCCAGGCTCTCCACCGACAGCGTGGCCCCCAGCGCGGCGGCCACCATCGGGATCGTCACCGTGCAGTGCAGGTCGTCGCCCTGCCGCTCGAAGATGGCGTGCGGACGCTGGACGATCTCCAGGAACAGGTCACCGGGCGGGCCGCCGCCCGGGCCGACCTCGCCCTCGCCGGCCAACTGGATGTGCGTACCGTCCTCGACGCCCGCTGGGATCCGCACCTTGATGGTCCGCCTGGTCCGTACCCGGCCGTCGCCGTCACACTCCGGGCAGGGCCGGACCAGCACGGTGCCGTATCCGCCGCAGCCCGGGCAGACCCGGGCCATCATTACCTGGCCGATGAAGGAGCGGGTCACCTGGCTCACTTCACCGCGTCCGCCGCAGATGTCACACGTCTGCGGGTGCGTGCCCGGCGCGGTCCCCTCACCGGAACAGGTGGGACAGACCACGGCCGTGTCCACCGTGAGCTCACGGGTAGCGCCGAACGAGCACTCGGCCAGCTCGAGCTCGATCCTGATCGTCGCGTTGCGGCCGCGCTGCGCCCGGCTCCGCGGCCCGCGCGTCGCGGCACCGCCCGCCGCGCCGAAGAACTGGTCGAGCAGGTCGTTCAGCGGGTTGAACCCCTGGCCGAACGGGCCGGCCCCGGCGCCCGCCGGGCTCGCGGCGAACGGGTCCATGCCCATGTCGTACATCCGGCGCTTGTCCGTGTCCGACAGCACCTCGTACGCCTGGGTGATCTCCTTGAACCGCTCCTGCGTCTCAGGATCGGGGTTCACGTCCGGGTGCAGTTCCCGGGCCAGCCGCCGGTAGGCCCGCTTGACCTCGTCTTGCGTCGCGTCCCGGCGGATCTTGAGCAACCCGTAGTAGTCGGCCGCCACTAGGACTCCATCAAGATCTGGCCGACGTAACGAGCCACCGCGCGCACCGCCCCCATCGTGCCCGGGTAGTCCATCCTGGTCGGCCCGAGCACGCCGAGCTTGGCCAGCGGATGTTCCGCGTTCCCGTAGCCCGTGGACACCACCGACGTGGTCTGCAGGCCCGCGACCTGGTTCTCCGCGCCGATCCTGACGGTCAGGATGGCCGGCTCGGTCGCCTCCCCCAGCAGCCGCATCAGCACCACCTGTTCTTCCAGGGCCTCAAGCACTTCCCGCAATCCCTTGCTGAAGTCATGGGCGGCCAGGTTCGCGGCTCCGCCGAAAACGATCTTCTCCTCGGTCCGCTCGACCAGGCTGGCCAGCAGCATCGCCAGGACGGCGTTGGCGTTGGCCCGCTCCTCGGCCGGCATCCGCTCGGCCAGGTCGGTGACCATCGCGGCGGCGTCGGACAGCTTATGTCCGCCCAGGCAGGCGTTCACGACCGCCCGCACGTGGGACACCGAGGCGTCATCCCAGGGGTCGGGCAGGTCGACGGTGCACTGCTCGACCCGGCCGGTGTCGGTGATGAGCACCAGCAGCAGCTTCTGCGGGGCGAGCGGGACGAGCTCGATGTGCCGGATCGCGGACCTGGTGAGCGACGGGTACTGCACCACGGCCACCTGCCGGGTCAGCTGAACCAGCAGCCTGACCGTCCGCATCACCACGTCGTCAAGGCTGTACGCACCGCCCAGGAACGTCTCGATGGCGCGCCGCTCGGCCGCCGACAGCGGCTTGACGTTGGACAGCCGGTCGACGAAGAGCCGGTAGCCCTTATCCGTCGGTACCCGGCCGGCGCTGGTGTGCGGCTGGGCGATGAAGCCCTGCTCCTCGAGCACCGCCATGTCGTTCCTGATGGTCGCCGGGGAAACGTCGAAGTGATGCCGGTCGACCAGTGACTTGGATCCCACCGGTTCTGTGGTGGACACGTAGTCTTCGACGATGGCACGGAGCACCGTCAGTTTCCGTTCGTCGAGCACGCGTTCACCTCCTTGGCACTCATAAGTCCCGAGTGCTAAGTCTATTGCGTCTAACAAGTTCCCGGCGCGTGACGCCGAGGCGAACGGCCACGATCATGCCCAAGCGCGACTCCGTGCGATCCCGATCTGGGTATGACCCACAGCAGGATGGTAACCCGCCGCCGCGAGCCGCGATAGCGGCGTGTCGGCGCCGTCCGGGCCAACACCTGCTCGGCTACGCTTGCGCGCAAGTATGGCCGCGGCCGCGGCCCAGCCCGGAGACATAGCTGAGGAGATGCCGGTGTGGAGCAGGCAGTACGGTGCTGACGTGCTCGCGGCCGGAAGTGACCTGAGACGCCGGCGGTTCTCGGGTCCCGGGAAGCGCGAGGTACCGAAGGTCGAGGCAGAGCGCGGACTGGTGGTCGAGGACTCCGAGGGCCGGTTCTGCGGCGCGGTGGTCAGCTACGAGAAGGGTGCCGTGACGCTGGAAGACAGGCACGGCAAGCGGCGGGTCTTCCCGCTGGCCCCGGCCGCCTTCCTGCTCGAGGGCCAGCCGGTCACGCTCATCGCGCCCGCCGCCGCTGCGAGCCGGACCCAAGGACCCGCCCGGACGGCCTCCGGTTCCGTGGCCGCGCCCTCGGCCCGGGCCAAGGTGGCCCGGGCGAGCCGGATCTACGTCGAGGGCAAGCACGACGCCGAGCTGGTGGAGAAGATCTGGGGTGACGACCTGCGCGACGTCGGCGTGGTGGTCGAGTACCTGGAGGGCATCGACGACCTGCCGGCCATCGTCGAGAGCTTCTCCCCCGCGCCCGGCCGTCGCCTCGGGGTACTCGTAGACCACCTGGTGGCAGGCTCCAAGGAGACCAGGATCGCGGCGAGCGTGCGGTCACCCGACGTGCTGATCGTGGGGCATCCGTTCATCGACATCTGGGCCGCCGTCCGGCCGTCCGCGGTGGGCATCGCGGCCTGGCCAGACGTTCCGCCCGGGCAGCCGTGGAAGGAAGGGGTGCTGCGCGGCATCGGATGGCCGCCGGAGGTGCCGTCGGCCTGGCAGCGCATCCTGCGCTCGGTGACCAGCTACGCGGACCTCGAGCCCGAGCTCCTCGGCCGGGTCGAGGAGCTGATCGATTTCGTCACCATGCCGGGGAACGCGTAGCGTGACCAGAGCGCCGGACGACACGCGAGGACCGATGACGAGCAAGCCCGCGTCTGAGGAGGCTCCCGAGCGGGTGGGGGACGGCGACGTGACGTCGGCGACGTTCGGGTACCTGGGGGCGATCGTCCTCGGGCCTGTCATCCCGCTGCTCGTCTACGCGCTCCGGGCCAGACGATCGCCATTCATGCGATACCACGCGGCCACCGCGGTGAACCTGTCGCTGACCGGCCTGCTTTACGCGCTGTGCTGCCTGATCGTCGGCGGCCTGCTCCTGCTGGACAACATCACCGTCGCCCTCGTCGTCGTGCTCGCGGTGGGCTTCGTCATCTGGGTGTCGATGCTGAGGTATCTCATCCGAGGCGTGATCGCGGCGAACCGCGGCGAGCGGGCCGAGGTGCCCAGCTGGATCTGCGCGCGCATCGTGAACTTAGGGCTCGGTCAGCTTGCGCGTCACGGCGTCCGCTAGGAGGCGGCCGCGGCGGGTGAGCACGATCCGGCCGCCGGCCAGCGCGCCGGCGTCGGCCAGCCCTTCTGCGACCACCGACTCGGCGTTCGCCCGTCCCGCCGGGCCGAGTATCCCGACCGGGCAGCCCTCGGCCAGCCGGATCAGCAGCATCACGCGCTCCAGCTGCCGTTCGGCCTCCGACAGAATCTCCCGCGCCTGGCCGGGGCTGTTACCGGCCGCGATCCTCGCGCCGTAGGCGGCCGGATGCCGCACGTTCCACCACCGGGTTCCGCCCACATGACTGTGAGCTCCCGGGCCGATCCCCCACCAGTCGCCGCCGGTCCAGTAGAGCCTGTTATGGGCGCACCTGGCCGACCTGGCGGCCGCCCAGTTGGAGATCTCGTACCAGCCGTAGCCGGCCGCGGTGAGGACCTCGTCCGCGGCCAGGTAGCGGTCGGCGAGCACGTCGTCGTCCGGGGCAGCCAGTTCGCCGCGCCTGACCCGCGCCGCCAGGCGGGTACCGGCCTCCACGGTGAGCGCGTACGCCGACAGGTGGTCGGGGCCGGAGGCCACCGCGGCGTCCAGCGAGCGCCGCCAGTCCGCGTTGGACTCCCCCGGCGTCCCGTAGATCAGGTCGAGGCTGACGTGCTCGAAGCCGGCCGCGCGGGCCCACGCGGCGCAACGCGCCGGGCGTCCCGGCTGGTGCACCCGGTCCAGAACGGCGAGCACCGCAGGCACCGAGCTTTGCATTCCGAACGAAATCCGGGTCAGCCCCTGCGCCCGCAGTTCGCTCAGGCTGGCTTGGTCTACGCTCTCCGGGTTCGCCTCGGTGGTGACCTCCGCCCCGGGAGCCAGGCCGAATTCGGCGTCGATAGCGCGCAGGATGCCGCCCAGCGCGGCCGGCGGCAGCAGGGTGGGCGTCCCGCCGCCGAAGAACACCGTGGTGACCGGCATGTTTGCATTGTGTCCATCTTGGCTGGCGAGCACCTGACGCGCGAACCTGATCTCCGCGATCGCCAGGTCCGGATAGCTGCCGGGCGACACCGCGGCGAATCCGGCGCCCAGTTCGGCGGCGGTGTAGGTGTTGAAGTCGCAGTAACCGCAGCGGGTGGCGCAGAACGGCACGTGGACGTAGAGACCGAACGGCCGCTGGCCCAGGCCAGCGCGCGCGCTTTCCGGCAGCGTCCCCGCGACGGGGACGGGCTCACCGTCGGGCAGGGCGCCAGGCATGCTCGTCACGCTACCCGCTAAGACCGGCCCGGCTGGACGTATCAGTGGCCGGTGGACGTCCCGCTTTACCAAACGGTCACTTAGACTGATAGCGCCGCGTTTTTCGGGAGGCACGAGGCCCCAGGGTCGCGTCTACGGGAGGCACCGTTGGCAGATAACGAGTCGCAGTGGCCGGCCCAGTACCCGAGTGACAACTGGCCAGCCGCCCCGCAGGGTCCGGCTGCGGCCAGCGACGGCCAGTCAACCGCCGCCCAGGTTCCGCCCGCCGCCCCGTACGCTCCGCCGACCGGATACCACATCCCGCCCGCCGGCTACCCGGTTCCGCCGGCCAGCTACCAGGTCCCGCCGGGCGGCTACCAGGTCCCGCCGGGCGGCTACCAGGTCGCCCAGGGCCACGGCGGCTATCAGATGCAGATGAACCCGGCCATGCGTGCGGCCTCGGCGGACCGGGAACGCGCGGTCGACGTGCTGAAGGCCGGCTTCACCGAGGGCCGTCTCACCCAGGACGAGTACAACGACCGGATGGGGCGGGCCTACGCCGCCCGGACCTATGGCGAGCTGATGGCGCTCACCGCTGACCTGCCCGCGGGGGCCATGCCCGCGGTCTGGCCGGTGCAGGTGTACCAGCCGCCCGCCAGCACCAACGCTCTGGCCAGAGCGGCGCTGGTGCTCGGTGTGGCCGAGTTCTTCACCATGGGCCTGACCGCCATCCCGGCGATCATCTGCGGGCACATGGCCAAGCGCGAGATGCGGCAGACCGGGCAGCGCGGTGACGGGCTGGCCACCAGCGGCCTGGTGCTCGGTTACATGGCGGTTATCTTCTGGGGCATCCTTATCGCGCTGTCCGTCGTGGGCGCCGTAATCTCGGCGTCCGGGGGCATAGGCGGCGGATAGAACCCGGCTGAGCTGCGGACCAGGCGCTTAACCAGGGTCAACCAGGCCTACCCGAACCTGGGCATCGTTCTCGGCGCGTGACCGCGCGGGATGTCGAAGCGTTCATTGGCACTCCTGGCGACCCTCGCGCGTCTACACTCGTAAGAGGCATCTGCGGGAGGGTCACGTGGCATTCGGTCCAGGGCAGGCATATCCGCCTTATCCCGCTGCCCCCGCTCTGCCGGTGAGCCCGCTACCGGTAAGCACGGGGGTGAACCCGGCCTGGCTAGCCGGCAGCGCGGATCGCGAGCGCACCGTGGGCGTGCTCCGGGCGGGTTTCACCGAGGGGCGGCTGACCCAGGACGAGCTTGACGACCGGGTCGCACGGGCCTACGCGGCCCGCACCTACGGGGACCTCTGGGCGCTGACCGCCGACCTGCCCGCCGGGCCTCTGCCCTACCCGCCGGGCCTGCCTTACCCGCAGGCGAGCCCCGTCGTGCCGCGCGGCGCAGAGGAGGTCAGCAGCTGGCATTCCGCGGCGGCGCTGATCATCACCGCGCTCGTGATATTCACGCTCGCCGCGCTGGTCACCGCCATCGCCACCGCGCACGCCCAGCCGATCCCGTTCCAGCAGTTCCAGCAGTTCCAGCAGGCGCCGGTGCCGCAGCACGCGCAGCTGGCTCCGTTCATCACGAGAGGGATAGGGGCGTAGGGGCACGCATTCAGCCCGTTCGGCCCGAAAATCTTTTTAGCGAGGTTTCCTGTCGCCCGGCTGGGTGGACAGGGCCGCGACGAAGGCCTCCTGGGGCACGTCAACGCGGCCGATGGTCTTCATCCGCTTCTTGCCCTCCTTCTGCTTCTCCAGCAGCTTGCGCTTGCGCGTGATGTCGCCGCCGTAGCACTTGGCCAGCACGTCCTTGCGCAGCGCGCGGATGTTCTCGCGGGCGATGATGCGCGCGCCGACGGCCGCCTGGATGGGCACCTCATACTGCTGCCGCGGGATCAGTTCCTTCAGCTTCGCGGTCATGGCCAGGCCGTACTCGCGGGCATTGTCGGCGTGCACGATCTGGCTGAACGCATCCACCGGCAGGCCCTGCAGCAAGATGTCGACCTTGACCAGGTCGGCCTGCTGCTCACCGTCGGGCTCGTAGTCGAGCGAGGCGTAGCCGCGGGTCC
>JBAUAY010001347.1:0-7225 GCA_049676235.1 Streptosporangiaceae bacterium | reverse complement strand
CGGGGAAGGCCGCGTCGTCGAGCGGCTCGAACGTCCAGGTCGCCGCCGTCGACCAGTCGAGGCCCGGCGCGGCCTCCGGCACCCGGTCAGGCCAGGCCAGGCCCAGTGAGATCGGCAGCCGCATGTCCGGCGGGGACGCCTGGATGATCGTGGCGCCATCGGAGAATTCCACCATCGAGTGCACGATCGACTGCGGGTGCACCACCACGTCGATCCGGTCGAGTGAGAAGCCGAACAGCAGGTGGGCCTCGATCACCTCGAGGCCCTTGTTCACCAGCGTCGCGGAATTGATCGTGACCAGCGGGCCCATGTTCCAGGTCGGGTGCGCGAGCGCCTGGCGTGGCGTGACGCCTTCCAGCCGGTCGCGGCTCCAGCCGCGGAACGGGCCGCCGCTCGCGGTCAGCACCAGGCGGCGCACCTCGGAATCGCGCCCGGCCCGCAGGCACTGCGCGATCGTGGAGTGTTCGGAGTCGACCGGCACGATCTGCCCGGGCTTGGCCCGGCTGGTCACCAGCGGGCCGCCGATGATCAGCGATTCCTTATTGGCCAGGGCCAGCACCCGGCCGGCGTCCAGCGCCGCCAGCGTGGCCCGCAGCCCGGCGGCCCCGGTCACGCCGTTGAGCACCACGTCGCACGGCCACGCGGCCACCTCGCTGACCGCGTCCGGCCCGGAGAGCACCTGCGGTGGGCCACCGCTCGCCGCCTGGTCCGTTCGGGACAAATAAGAACGGAACGCGTCCTGCACCGCGGGCGCGGCGGCCGGGCTGGCTACGGCCACCACCGCCACCCCGAACTCGGCGGCCTGGCTGGCCAGGACCTCGGGCTGCGCGCCGCCTGCCGCCAGGGCCACCACCCGGAACCGGCCGGGATTGCGCCGGACGATGTCGAGCGCTTGCGTGCCGATCGAGCCGGTCGAGCCGAGAATGACGACCTCGCGTGGCGGGCTGACCACGGGCACCTGGGATTCCACCGGTCCATTGTCCGTCACCCGGTGCCGTGGCCGCGCCCTTGCCCTGACATCGCCGTCGGGCAGCAGCGTGGACGGCCCCGATCAGGACAGGGCCGAGATCCGGCGGGCCAGGGCGAAGTCGTTGGCGGTGAGGCCGCCCGCCGAGTGGGTGCTCAGCGTCAGCGTCACCTTGTTCCATTGGATAGTGATGTCGGGGTGGTGGCTGGCGCTCTCGGCGAGGTAGGCGACGGCCCCGACGTACAGCATGGCGTCGCGGAAGTCGGTGCGTTGGGTGACCGTGGTGATCGAGTCGCCGTCGCGGGTCCAGGCGGGCACGCCGGCAAGCTCTTCGTTGATCTCGGGCTCGGTGAGAAGGTTCATGGTTCCGGCATACCATTCGCACGTGACATCATCAGGGGAACGGCCGAGGCGGACCCCGCTGCACGTGGTCCACGAGCGTCTCGGCGCGACTATGACCTCCTTCGCCGGCTGGCAGATGCCGCTGCGCTACGCCAGCGAGACCGCCGAGCATCAGGCGGTGCGGCGCGCGGCCGGGCTGTTCGATCTCTCGCACATGGGTGAGATCCGCCTCAGCGGCCCTGGCGCCGGGGCGGCGCTCGACTACGCGCTGACCGGGTACCTGTCCACGCTGCGGCCGGGACGGGCCAGGTACACCATGATCTGCGCGGACGACGGCGGTGTGCTCGACGATCTGGTCGTGTACCGGCAAGACGAGGACGAGTTCCTGGTCATCGCCAACGCCGCGAACACCGACGTGGTCCTCACCCAGCTTCGCGACCGGGCTTCCGGGCGCGACGCGCAGGTCACCGACGCGACCGGCGACTACGCGCTGGTCGCCATCCAGGGCCCGGAGGCGGCCGGGATCCTCGCCCCGCTGGCGGGCGGCCTGGACCTGGGCGCGATGAAATACTACGCGGGGGCGTTCGGGGAGGTGGCGGGGCGCAGGGCCTGGGTGGCGCGTACCGGGTACACCGGCGAGGACGGCTTCGAGGTGTTCTGCCGCCCGGAGGACGCCGAGCCCATCTGGTCCTCGCTGGTTTTGCAGGGAACTCCGGCCGGCCTGGTACCGGCTGGCCTGGCGGCCCGCGATACGCTCCGGCTGGAGGCCGGCATGCCGTTGTACGGCAACGAGCTCGGCCCGGACGTGACACCTTTTGAAGCGGGCCTAGGACGGGTGGTGAAGTTCGACAAGCCGGGCGAGTTCGTCGGCCGTGAGGCCCTGGCCGCCCGCGCTGCTTCCGGACCCGTCAAGCACCTGGTCGGGCTGACCATCCAGTCCCGCCGGATCGCCAGGCACGGCTACCCCGTCCTGGCCGATGGCCGAACCTGCGGCATCATCACGAGCGGCGCCCCGTCCCCCACCCTCAGCGCGCCGATCGCCATGGCGTACCTGGAGCCGGAGGCCGGCCAGGGTGATCAAGTCCTTACTGTCGGCATAAGGGGCGAAGCGGTGCCCGCCCGCCTGACGGACCTGCCGTTTTACCGGAGGAGACAATAACGATGAGTGTTCCAGCCGAACTCCACTACACCCCCGAGCACGAGTGGGTGTCCGTCGAGGGCACTTCGGCATCGGTCGGCATCACCGAGTACGCGGCTCAGCAGCTCGGCGACGTGGTTTACATCTCGCTGCCGACTCTCGGCGCGACCGTTACCGCCGGCGAGCCCTGCGGCGAGGTGGAATCGGTCAAGTCGGTCAGCGACCTGTACTCCCCCGTGGACGGCGAGGTCACCGAGGTCAATACCGAGCTGGAAGACGATCCATCCCTGGTCAATGCCGAGCCGTACACGGCCGGCTGGATTTTCCGGGTGCGCGTGGCCCAGGGCGGCGATGGCGAAGCGACCCTGCCGCCCGACCTGCTGTCCGCCGCGGAGTACGAAGAGCTGACCAAGAGCGCCGGCTGATCCCGCGGCGGTTATTCGCACGCCCGGAAAACCGGGCCGGGCGATGAGTTCCGCGGGCGTCACCCGTCACTTCCGGCAGAACGTCAATCGCTGGGAGGCGCTGGATGCGGAAATTGAGCTTGCAGCAATTCGCCGTCTCGCTGGACGGCTACATCTGCGAGGAGGACACCGAGTTCTACCGGCTGTGGGCGGGACTGGAGGACGAGGAGTTCGACCGGTACTTCGTCGCCACCCTGCGGCGGGCGGGAACTCACATCATGGGCAGCAAGACCTACCGGGATATGGCGGCGTTCTGGCCTAAGGCCGGCGATTCCGCCAACGTGTACGAGCGCGAGATCGCGGCCATCATGAACGACACGCCCAAGGTCGTCTTCTCCAGGACCCTGCAGACCGCCGACTGGCCCGAGGCGCGGATCGCCAGTGGCGACACGGCGGACGAGATCGCCCGGCTGAAGCAGGAGCCGGGCGGCGAGATCGTCGCCCATGGCGGCGCCGCGTTCGTCCGGTCCCTGGCCCGGCTCGAGGTCGTGGATGAGTACCGCTTGTACCTGATGCCGTTCGCGATCGGGCGCGGGACATCGCTGTTCGGGGAGCTGGAACGGCCGCAGTCGCTGCACCTGGTGTCGAGCCGGGCGTTCCCGTCCGGCGTGCTCGAGTTGGTCTACGAGCCGGCACCGGGCACATAAGCGCTTGCTGCGGCGCCAGAGGAACAGGGCGGTGACGCCGAGGATGACGGCCGCCGCGGCAGCGCCGGCCATCAGGGGGTCGACCTGGACGGTGCGCTGGCGCATCTGCTCCATGGCGCGGTCGACGTTCCTCTTCGGGCTCACCCGGTCGGAGATGGCGTCTATGGTGCGCGCCAGCTCCGACCGGGTGCGGTCGATGTCCGCCACCAGCGCCTGCTGATCCAGGGGCTTCGCGTCAGTGTCCGCGTCCGCCATCACATGCTCCGTTTCCTGGCCGGGCCCGAACCGTCCTGGTGCTTTCACCACGGCCCGTTCGGGGATAGACGGCTTATTTTGTCAGGTCCACGGCGACCTTTACATCACTTGGCTGCCTGGTGAGCGCCTGCGGCCACGATGACAGCGGGACGCGGCGGCTGATCAGGCCGCTGAGCCAGGCCGGATCGGCCCCGGACAGGGCCTCGACGGCCTGTTCGTAGTGGCGGCGTGCCGAGCTCACCGTGCCGAAGATCACCGAGTTTTCCAGCACCATCGAGGCGCTGACCCGGTTCATGTTCACCGGCAGGCTGCGTTCGCCGGACGAGATGCCGATCAGGCACATCACGCCCGCCTGGGCGAGCCGGCCGGCCAGCTCGAGGACCAGATCGCCATCGCCGGTGCACTCGAGCGTGACGTCCGGGCGCAGGTCCAGGCCGGTAACCGGGCCGTGGTGGTAGGTCGCGCCGAGCGCCGCGACCAGGTCCGGCTTGGGACCTGCCGCGACCCGGTCGAAAACGTGCACCTGGTAGCCGCGCTGGACGCCGAGCAGCGCCGCCAGCATGCCGATCGGGCCGGCCCCGGCGACCAGCGCGACCCGGGGCGACCTGGGGGCACGCGCCGCGATCAGGTCGATCTGCTCCCAGGCTTTGGCCACGACGCTAGCTGGCTCGGTGAGCACGCCGAGGTCGCCGAGCCGGTCTGGGACCTTAATAGCGAACCGCGGGCCGACCCGCCACCGGGTGGCGCCGTAGCCGTCAAGGCCCTTGATCCCGCGCTCGGCGTACTGGCCGTTCGCGCAGAAGTCCCACTGGCCGGCCGCACAGGCCGGGCAGGGCACCGGGTCGGGGCGGCGGACCACGCCGACCACCAGGTCACCGGGGCGGACCGGCGCGTCCGGCGGGGCCTCGAGCACCCGGCCGAGCGATTCATGCCCGATCACCAGCCGCGGCCCGCCGCCGGGCGGCAGGCCCTGCCCGAGCAGGATCTCCGCGTCGGTCCCGCAGATGCCCGCCAGCAGGCCCTCGGCCAGGACCGAGCCTTCCGCGGGCGACGGATCGGGCGGCTCGGCGATCAGCGCCGAGCCGCGGCGGCCCGGGATCACGCTCATCGCCTTCATGGTGACCGAACTTATCCAGGCGGTCCCGCCCCGAGCGCGGCGGCCCCGGGCTGAAGGACGCAGAGCCGTTATGGGCTAATAGCGATCCATTATGGTGAGCGGGCCCCGGAGCGGAGCCGCCGACCCGGGCTCGCGGCGGCGGTCGGCTCCAGGAATTCCTACTCGTGAGTAATCTGGCACCGTCGGTAACCGGAGTTGCTCAGGTTCGGCCGCAACGGGAGAGCCATCTCAACGCAACCACCGTCTACCAGGACCAACGAGGTCACGACATCATCACGCATTGTAGTGTCACTCGCCTGCCTTTGGCACGCGGTTAGAGCGCGGTCGCGGCCGACTGTCGGTAATGTCGCTGTCGCGGACCTTGTCCCGCTATCGCACCTTCTCCTACGGCATCGCATGCTGTCGCATCCCATAACCCGCTAAGTCTGACTTTCCGCAATTGCCTGAATGGGCCGACTCCGTTGCTTTATGCTGCCCAACGGAGAGGGCTCCGACTGGCCTGGTATCCGTGGATGGCCTGGTACCCGTGCGTCCTGGCGTTTACGGGCGCGTACCGCCCGTCAACGGCCCCCTCCTCGCCGCTAGGAAGGGTTAGCACATGAGAACCAGGCGAGGGCGCGCTCGGGCGCTACTGGTCACGGCCACGGCCGCGGCGCTGGCGCTGGTCGCCGGCTGCTCGAGTGGCGGGGGAACGGCCGCCTCGTCTGGCGGGGGGGCGGCCGCCTCGGCCAGCGTGGAAAAGCCGACCCTGAACGTTGCCGTGGTTCCGGCCCTGGATTCGGCGGGCTTCTTCGTCGCGCTGTACCAGGGCCTGTTCAAGGCCCAGGGGCTGAATGTCCACTTCATCCCGGTCACCAGCAGCGAGACCGCGATCGCCGACCAGGTGGCGGGCAAGTACGACATTACCGCCGGAAACTACGTCTCCTATATCCAGGCGCAGCAGCGGGGCTCGGCCAACCTGGACATCTTCGCCGAAGGGTCGGTGATGGAGCCGGGGAATCAGGGCATCTACACGATGCCGAACTCGCCGATCAAGACCCTCGCCGAGCTGAAGAACCAGACCATCGCCATCAACGCACCCAAGAACATCCTGTACCTGCTGGCCGCGTCGGTGCTGGCCGAGCACGGGATATCCCTCGCGTCGGTGAAATTTACCAGCGTTCCGTTCCCGGCGATGGCCACCGAACTGAAATCCGGCGCCATCAACGCGGCCGTGATGCCAGAACCGTTCGCCAGCGGCACAGAACAGGCCGAAGGCGGCATACCGCTGGTCGACCTGGACCAGGGCGCGACCGCGGCCTTCCCGGTCGAGGGCTACGTGGTGACCAAGCAGTGGGCGGTCAAGTACCCGCACACGCTGGCGGCGTTCTACAAGGCACTGGAAGAGGGACAGCAGATCGCGGACACCAGCCGCGCCGCGGTCGAAGCCGCGATGGAGGACGTGCCTGCTCCCTTTGGCGTGTCCAAGATAACCGCGGCGGTCATGGCCCTGGACAGCTATCCGGTCAGTACGGGACCGGTCGGCAGCGTGGACGAGGTCCGGCTGCAGCGCGTGGTCGACGTCATGCAGCAGTTCATCGGGTTCCCGTCGTTCAACATCAATTCGATGCTGATGGGCGGCGGCTGAGGCCGGCCGTCCGGCGGTGCCCGCCCTGCTCATCCGCTTGCCTTCCGGGCAGCACGAACCATGACCATCGCCGCCAGCAGGCCGACGACGGACAGGGCGGCCAGCCAGCAGGCCGCGGTGGACATGGCGCCGGCCGACGCCAGCGCCCGCGAGGTCACGCCCGGGTGCGGAGTGGCCCGGGACAGGTAGACCGAGCCGATGATGGCCACCCCCAGCAACTGCCCCAGCTGCACCGTGGTGGTGAGCAGGCCGGACGCGTCGGAGGCGCGGGCCGCGGGCACGTGCGCCAGCGCCTGGGTGAACAGCGGGCTGGCGGCCAGGCCCAGGCCGAGGCCCATCGTGACCAGGCCGGTCCATACCAGGACCCCGGTGCCGCCGCGGACGCCGACCGCCAGGCTCAGGTAGGCGACGACGGTGACGGCCAGCCCGGCCGGGACGATGACCTGCCAGGTCGCGGCGGGCAGCCGTCGCCAGTACAAGCCGACCAGGCCGAAGGCCGCCGACATGGGCAGGTAGCTCAGGCCAGCCCGCAGCGCGCTCTGGCCCAGGCCCGCCTGCAGGTGCAACGTGAAAGCGAACAGCAAGCCGCCGTAGGCGACCTGTGAGCAGGCCAGTGCGGCGAGCCCGGCGGGCAGCACCGGCACCCGCAGCACGTCCAGGTTCAGCAG
>JBAUAY010001346.1:0-1569 GCA_049676235.1 Streptosporangiaceae bacterium | reverse complement strand
CGGCGTTGAGCCCCGCACCGGTGGACCGGACCACGGCCGTGCCTGCGCGCTCGCCACGGACCACGATCGCGGGACTCGACTGCGGGCCGGGCGCGGTGGCGAAGCCGGGCGAGGAAGCGACCACGCGCCCGGCCTGGTCGCGGATCTGAACGGCCTCCCCGGTCCGTGCGGCCAGGTCGAGGACCGGGAAGAGGTCGGCGGTTGACCAGGTGTCGTTCCGGTCCCATGCCGCCCCGGCGGCGACCGCGATCGCACTGGCCAGCTCGGCGCGCTGCTTGCTGGCCAGGGTGGAGACGTCCGCGGCGGCGAACACCGCGGTGAGCACGGCGAGCAGCGCGACGGCGGCCAGCGCGACGACCAGGAACGCCAGCGCCAGCCGGAGGCCGATCGTCCCGCCGCGGGCCCCGAGACCCGGCGCAGCGGGCTCGGTCATCGCGGGCTCACCCGTGGCGGGGTCAGTTATCGCGGCAGGCATGGCGGGGTCAGTCATCGCGGGCCAGGCCGAGCCGGTAACCGCCACCCAGGACAGTCTGGACGATCCGGGGATTGCCCGGATCGTCCTCGACCTTGCGGCGCAGGTTCTTCACGTGCGAGTCGACGGTGCGCTCGTAGCCTTCGAACTCATAGCCGCGCACCCGGTTGATCAGCTCGAACCGTGAGTACACCCGGCCGGGGACGGTGGCCAGCGCGACGAGGACACCCCACTCGGTGGGGGTCAGGGCGACGGTCGTGCCGTGCACCGTCGCCAGGCGCTGCGGCTCGTCGATGACCAGTTCGCCCCCGCCGTAGCTGGTGACCCCCTGGGCAGCGGGCGGGCCGCCGCGGCGGAGAATCGCCTGGACCCGCAAGACCAGCTCCCGCGGGCTGAACGGCTTCGTCACGTAGTCGTCAGCGCCGAGCTCGAGCCCGCGGATCCGATCTTCCTCGGCGCTCTTGGCCGTCAGGATCAGGATCGGCGTGGTCCCCGTAGCCGACGTGGCCCTGAGCTCGCGAGCCACCGTCTCACCGGGCACGTCCGGCAACCCCAGATCGAGGACCACCAGGTCCGGCGAGGCGGTCGTGGCCATGGTGATGGCCTCGGCACCCGAGCCGGTCGACAGCACGGTGTACCCGGCGCGCTCTAGGTAGGACCGGACCAACTCGCGCAGCTTGCGCTCGTCCTCGACCACTAGCACCGTTGCCGCCATCGTCGCTCATCCCGCCTTTCCGCCTGCCCTGCCGCCGGGCCGTCCGGCATGCCTGGACGTTCCCATGATGCTCATTTAAGCCCGGCACGTACTGCTCCGGCACGTCCCGCCGCCCGCCTCCACACCGTCACCATGTCAGCTTCACCGGGCCCGCATCCCCACCGGGTGCACTGATCGTGACAGCACTGGCAGTTGGGGGTGACGCGGATGACCGGAACGGACCTGATCGTGCTGGCCCCGTGGATCGCCTTCGCCGTGGGGCTGGCCGCCATCTGCCTCCTCCTGCTCCGCTCACGCCGCGCGCCCGGATCCCAGCAGCCGCCCCGGTCCGGTCCGGCCGGAGCGGCGTCCCGGCCGGGCCGGGCCCCGGCGAACCGGGGCC
>JBAUAY010001345.1:0-3555 GCA_049676235.1 Streptosporangiaceae bacterium | reverse complement strand
GCGACGTCGTGCGCGTCGCGCACCGGCTGCTCGCCGATGCTCACGCCCGGCATCAGCCGCACTTCCTGGGCGCGGTCGTCCTCCAGCAGCTGCAGAATCCATCCGGAACCATGCAGGAACGGACGATCATCGACGGGCAGCAGCGGCTGACGACCTTGCAGCTGCTCCTGGACGCGCTGCACGCCGAACTGCTGGCGGTGGGGGCTGAGCAGCCGGCGATGCGAGTGGAAACCCTGGTTATGAACGCGCCCCCGTTCTGGGAGCGCCCGGAGGACCGGTTCAAGGTATGGCCGACAAACCGCGACCGCGCCGCCTTCAACGCGGTGATGGCCGCCGACCCGCCGTTGGCCTACGACGCCCTCGAGCATCGGACCAGCCGGATGGTCCAGGCTCACGAGTTCTTCGCGAAACGCGCCCGCGAGTGGCTAGCGGCCGACATGGAGAACGTTCAGCCGCGGGCCGGCGCGATCGAGCGCACGGTTCGCGAACTCATGCAGATCGTGGTTATCGACCTGGCCGCCGATGAGAACGCGCAGGAGATCTTCGAGACCCTCAACGCGCGCGGCGCGCAGCTGACTGCCGCTGACCTGATCAAGAACTTTATCTTCCAGCGGCTCACCGAGTCCGGTGCCGACGTGGAAGTGGCGTACGGGCAGTACTGGAAGGAGTTCGAGACCGGGTTCTGGGAGACCGAGATCAGCGCGGGCCGCGTACGCCACCAGCGGTCATCGATGTTCCTCAACCACTGGCTCATCGCCAAGACCGGTGAAGAGATCCTCGCCCGCGAGGTCTTCCACCGGTTCAAGGCGTACGCCGACTTCGACTCCGGCGTCAGCATGATCGAGCTTCTTGCACAACTCCACCGCGCCGGCCGGCAGTACCGGGGCTTCGTCAGTGCCGCCGGGCGGTTCACTGGCCCGATCGACCGGCTCGGGTTGTTCGCGTACCGCACGAGCGTCATGGAAAGCGAGGTCGTCAAGCCGCTCGTGCTGTTCCTTCTCGACCCGGACGACGCCGCGATCCCGGACGAGCAGCTCACCAAAGCGCTCGAGGTCGTCGAGAGCTGGCTGGTCCGGCGGATGCTGGTACGGGCAAGCACCAAGTCTTACACGCAGGTATTCGCCGAACTGATCACGCACGTCCGCAAGTCCGGGCGGCAATCGGCCGGTGACGTCATCGAGAACCACCTGGCGCGCCAGCCGGGCACCAACTGGTACTGGCCCGACAACGGCGAGGTGCGGGCCGAGTTGCAGACCCTCGCCGCATACCGGCGGCTGTCCCGCGCCCGGTTGCGCATGGTGCTCGAGGCGATCGAGGACCACGAACGCGGTTGGAGGGGCTCGGCCACCGGGTTTGGCGGGGAACGCGTCGCACGGGGCCAGTACCAGATCGAGCACATCATGCCGCGACGCTGGCAGGTCCACTGGGCCCTGCCCGAAGGCCGGATGGCTGCCGACCGCGATGCCATCCTCGACACGATCGGCAACCTCACGCTGCTTACCCGCAGGTTGAACAGCAAAGTGTCCAACGGGCCGTGGTCAGGCGAGGGCGGGAAATACGTCGCACTCCAAAGCCATGATGTCTTCATGCTCAACCGGCAACTCCTCGAACAAGCAAAGGACGGCTGGGACGACGAGCACATCTGGGCCCGCACCGAGCAGCTGATCGACGTGATCACCGAGATATGGCCCGTGCCGGAAGGGCATCAGTCCCGGACAGAGCGGATCGAACGGCGTCCAACACGCAAGGTCGAGATCGCGGACCTGATGGCCGCAGGGCTACTCGAGGAAGGCGCAACGCTCTACGCGCGACGACGCCGCGTTGCCGAGCGAACGGCCACCGTTCTGTCCGACGGGGCACTCGACGTCGACGGCATCCGCTACTCGACCCCGTCCGGGGCCTCGCGCGCCGTCTCTGGGACCAGCGAGAACGGCTGGCCGTTTTGGCTCGTCGACCCCAAGAGCAAGCGATCCCTCAACGACATTTGGCGAGAGTACATCGACCAGCGCGATGTTGACGTGGAAGACGACGATTCGCCAGATGACGAGGACTGAACCGAAGCCAACTGCTTGAGGGTCCGGGTGCGCCCAGAAGGCTCATCCCAAAAACTGCGTGCGCCGTGGGCCAAGTCTGTGGCAATCTCACGACTCTGATCACTACGGTCCCGCCGAGGTCAGCAATCCCTTTGCGCAGGATGAGAGCGGCAACCCGCCTATCGTCTGGCGCGCCTGACTTGCCGCGATCCTGGCCGAGACCGGTGACCTGCATAACTACGAATCGTCGTCGTCGGTGGTCAAGCATGCCGGGATGTCCCCGGCCCGCAACGAGTCCGGCGGCTTCCGCGGCCAGGCCCGGATCTCCCGCCGCGGCCGGCCCGTTCTGCGGCGGGCCACCTGGGCCGTGCAGCGGCACTGCGGCGTGCTCGCCGCCAAGCACGCCGCCCTGACCAGCCGCGGCGATGACAGCAGGCTCGCCCCCGCGCAGGCCCGTACCGCCTGCGCCGCGTCGCTGCTGCGCTGGATCTGGTCGCTGACCGGGCACGGCACCCGCTGGGACGCCCGGATTGCCGCCGGCGAGCTCGGCCACCACCACGCCATAGCCGCATAACCGCGGGCCAGGCCGCTAGCCAGGCACATGCCAGCAGCGGCCGCGCGAACATCACCGGCCATTTCCCCGCAAGGGGGAGCGAGCCCGCCTGGACGTAGAGGACCACCTCACCGGAAACTCAGGGCAGCTCCCCCGGCCCACCCGGGGCCCCTAACCAGCCCGGTTGAACGCTGTAGGAACCCCAAGCCCGCTTGAACTACGTCGAGCGCAGGAGCCCCGGGCCGCGTCTGCGCGCAACGCCGCACCCGCGCCCGGCTACCCAACCGGGGCGCCCGCCAGCATGCCCGCAACCCGCCTACCCCTATACCGGCCCCGCCACCTGGGCAAACGCCGGCAGGTCGCAGCAAGAACCCTCTGGTCAGCCGCTGAAATCACGTCCCGGAACCACTTGACAAACGTCCCCTTACGCTGGTTTCCGCAGAAACGCCCGAGGGGCAGGCGCGGGCGCTGCTGGCTGACCTGCTCGACTGGCACCAGCGCGAGGACAAGCCGGCCTGGTGGCGGTACTTCTACCTCCGCACGCTGAGCCCGGCGGAACTGACCCGGCGAGCCGGACGCGCTGGGCGGGCTCACCGGCGGCGACGTGGTCGGCCAGGTCAAGAGGTCACTGGTGCGGCGGTTCTGCTTCCCGGCGCAGGAACACAAGTTCTCCGCGGGCGGCACGGCCTGTGATCCGGACACGGAGAAGCGGTGGTCGGTCTGCGACGTGGACGATGGACGCGGGGCGATCGACCTGAAGATGGGCAGCACCTACTCCGGGCCGTGGCCCGCGGCTCTGGTCGAAGCGGGGCCGCCCCGGACATGGGGGGCAACGGGACCGGCTGTGGGATCTCGGTGACCGGGTGGTGCGCGCAGGGGTCAGCGGCGCGGACGCGGCGACCGCGCTGCTGCGGCGGCCGCCGGATGACGGGAGCGATGCGCCGGGTCGCTGCGGGCCGAGGGCGAGAC
>JBAUAY010001344.1:0-2130 GCA_049676235.1 Streptosporangiaceae bacterium | reverse complement strand
GCAGCCCGTTCAGCGGGTAGAAGGCGCCGGACAGGAAGAACAGCGGCAGCACGAACAACTGGGTGAGCGCCATGAACGCCTGGATCTGCTTGATCCGCGCGGCCATCATCACGCCGAACGCGGTCAGCGTGAACGAGAGCAGCAGCAACTCCCCCACCAGGGTGAGCAGCAGCACCGGGTCGTACGGAACGTGGGCCACCCCGGCTAGCGCCAGGAAGATGAGGCCCTGGAAGGTGGCCACGGTCGCGCCGCCGAGGCACTTGCCGATCACGATGGCCCACCGCCGCACCGGTGCGACCAGCATCTCGCGCAGGAACCCGAACTCCCGGTCCCACACGATCGAGGCGGCCGAGAAGATCGCCGTGAACAGCACCGACATGGCCAGCACGCCCGGGTAGATGAACGTCATGTAGTCCACCCCGCTCGGCAGGCCACGGCCGGCGAGCCGGGATAGCCCGGTGCCGAGCACGAACAGGAACAGCACCGGCTGCACCAGCGACGTGACCGCCCGCAGCCGGTCGGTGCGGAACCTGATCAGCTCACGGCGCCAGACGATGCTGACCGCGCGCAGGTCGGCGCGGACGCTGCGCTCGGGGACCGCGACCCTGATGAGCTCGGTAAGGTCCCGCTCCTCGGCCTCAACGGCGTCCCGGCTGGCTGTATCTTGCGCTGCCATCTTTACCTCGCTACCTTCTGCCGAACCGCGTGGCGATCCTGCGGTTGCGGTCGCCGACCGAAGCCTCGGCGTCGCGGATCGTCTTGCCGGTGTAGGACATGAACACGTCGTCAAGGGAGGGCCGGGACACGCTCACCGACTGGATCGCCACCGGCAGGCGCGCGAACAGCTGGGGCACGAAGTGCTCGCCCGACTCCACCGAGAACGTCACCAGTCCCTCGTGCATGGCCGCCTCGAGCCCGAACACCTCAGCCAGCGCGCGGATCGCGGCCTGGTCGTCCGCGGTGCTTATCTGCACCCGGTCCTTGCCGATCGAGGCCTTGAGCGCTTCCGGGGTGTCGATCGCCACGATGGTCCCGTGGTCGATGATGGCGATCCGGTCGCAGTTCTCCGCCTCGTCCATGTAGTGCGTGGTCAGGAAGATCGTGATGTCCTCGCGCTTTTTCAGCTCGTTGATGTAATCCCAGATAGACACCCGGGTCTGCGGGTCGAGTCCCACCGTCGGCTCGTCGAGGAACAGGACCCGCGGCGCGTGCAGCAGGCCGCGCGCGATCTCCAGCCGGCGCTGCATGCCGCCAGAGTAGGTGCCGACCACGCTGCCCCGCCGGTCCCACAGTCCGACCATCTCGAGCACCTGACGCAGCCGCGGCGCGAAGGCCGCCTTGGGCACCCCGTACAGGTCGGCGTGGAAGCGCAGGTTCTGCTCCCCGGTCAGGTAGTTGTCCAGGGTGGTGTCCTGGAACACCAGGCCGATGTTGCGGCGCACGGTATCCCGTTCCCGCACCACGTCATGACCGGCGACCCTGGCGGTACCCGAGGTCGGGTCCGCCAGGGTGCACAGGATCTTGATCGTGGTGGACTTGCCCGCCCCGTTCGGGCCGAGGAAGCCGAAGGTCTCACCGCCGGCTACCTCGAAATCGATGCCGCGCACGGCATCGATCTGGCCGTACCTCTTGGTCAGCTCGCTGACCGAGATAGCCGAAGTCACCCTTGCGTGTCCTCCCCCGCTTCCTCGCCGTCTGAGGCGAGGATACGGTACAGCGCCCGGCGGGTGTCAGCCAGGATCTTGCCGGCCTGGGCTACCTGGGCCGCGGAGCCGGCCTGCGCGACCTGCGTCACGGCCACGATGACCTGCCTGATCGTGTTCCGCAGCTGGACCTCGGCGTCGTCGACGCTGCCCGTCACCGCGTCCCAGGACGCCCGCAGCTCGTCGGCGTGCGCTTCGACGTACGCCCGGCCTTCGTCGGTCAGCGTGTACATCCGGCGCCGGTCTTCCCCGGCGGCTTCCGCCCTGATCAGGGCCTCGTCCTCGAGCTGCTGCAGCGCCGGGTACACCGACCCCGCGCTCGGCCGCCAGACGCCCTCGGTGCGCGCGCCGATCTCCTGGATGATCTGGTAGCCGTTCCACGGCTGCCCCTCGCCCAGCAGGTCGAGGATCGCGGCCCGCACGTCAC
>JBAUAY010001343.1:0-2101 GCA_049676235.1 Streptosporangiaceae bacterium | reverse complement strand
GCTTGCTGCCGACGCTGAATCCGGCCGTGCACGGAGCTGGCGACCGCGACGGTAGCGGCGGTCTTCAAGAGGCCCACGGTGATCTCCTCGTCGTTGGCTTCGTGGCTGGGTCAGGAGGACTCGGTGGCGTCAAGGGCAGCGACGATGTCGTCCGCGGACAATCCGCCATCGGCGATCAGACGCGCGCCATCGCGCCGCCAGGCGTCCACCAAGCCGAGAACCCACCGGTTCTCGTAGATCACAACAACGGCGACACTGCCGGGCTGCATCACGGCAGAGATCTCGCCGACGTCTGAGCCATCGAGCAAACCTGACGACGCCCCGGCCCAGGCCGTCAGGTCGACACCTTCAGGAACGGCGAACTCCCAGACGTCAACCTTCCTGCTCTTGCCGTCGGCGTCCTTGACGATGAACTCCATGTCCAGGATTTCGATGACGCCCTGGTCGGCCAGGGAAATCAGCTTCTCAAAGCCCGGGGCAGGCACTCGTGCCGAGCCGGGTTCTGCGGTGTCCGATGAGCCAGGCGCGGTTCGATCCTGAGTCGGCCACCGTGGCTCCCATCGGTGCGGCCGGGGACCTGCTTCCGAGCGAGCGATGCGCATCGTGGGTCAGCGCATGGCGAGCAGGTGACAGCCCCAGGGCAGCAGGGAGACGAACAGCCCCTGGTCAGCTAGCTCGTCGCCGCTCCGCTCGAACACGCGGTCATCGAGCAGGTCGGTGAGCTTCCAGCTGCGGCCGCGCAAGTCGGTCCAGCCGAGCCCCACCCGCCCATCGGCGGGCTCGCCGGAGAGGTTGACCACCACCGCATGCCGACCGGCGTTGTCAGCATCGTCGCCGCTCGCGTCGTCAGCGGCCCACGACCAGGCGAGGAGGTTGCGGCAGGAATCGTTGTCGGGCCAGCCGCTGACCTCGAGCAGCTGCCAGGCGCCCGCTCGGACCCGGTGGCTGGCGACGGCGGCCAGCAGCCGCCAGTACCAGCCGACCAGGCCGGGGTCGGGTCGTTCGACAGGCCGGCGCGACAGGAAGACCGGCGGGCGTACTCGCCGGCCCTCGAACTGCCCCTCGTGCCACAGGGTGGCGCCCGGGATGGTCGCGATAACCACCGCCGCGGCCCGCTCGGCGTCGCCGGGGAGCAAGTCCGCGATGCGCGGCTCGTCGTGGTTCTCCAGGAAGCGGACGAGCCGCGACTGGTAGGCCAGGTCGGCGCGCAGATGATCGCGGACACCGGATACGTCCCGGCCGACGATCCGGTCATAGAGCCGCTTGTCGTAGCAGAAGTCGAAGCCCTGCTGCTGAAGGGTCCACTCCATGTCCCAGTAGGCCTCGGCGATGAGCACGGTCTCCGGGTGCTGACTGTGCAGGCCCGCGATGACGGCCGGCCAGAACTCCTCGATCGGCACCCGGCCGGTGCGGCCGCCCCAGGTCTTGGCGAAGACCTGGTTGGTCATCAGCATGGCCATGTCGCAGCGGATCCCGTCGCACTGCCCGGCGATGTCCTTCAGGGTCTGTATCGTCGCCGCGCGCAGGGCCGGCGAGAACGCGTCGAGCTGCACGACATCGGGCCACGGCGGGAAATACGGGTCGCGGCCGTGGGCCAGGATGTGTCCGGCGGCCCGCACCCAGGCCGTCGGATCGGCCTCGATGTCAGCCTCGCCGCCATTGACGAACAGTTCCGGGTGGGTCGTCACCCAGGGATGGTCGGGCGCGACGTGGTTGGGCACGTAGTCCAGGAGCAGCCGGATGTCGCGATCGGCCAGCGTGGCGCGCGCTTGGGCGAGGGCCTCGGGGCCGCCGAATGAGTCGTCGACGACATACCGGCGTACGCAGTACGGCGATCCGATCACGTCGTCAGGCCGTACGTCAGGCAGCGCGTCCCGGAACGAGGCCTGCAGCCCTGCGTTTGCGTTCGCCAGCTCGAGGCCGGCCGGGCTGCGTTCCCATACGCCCATCAGCCACACCGCGTCGGTGCCGGCTGGCGTGACATCGTCCCATGCGGCGGCCGGCACGTCGGCCAGCGTCACCCGCCGCCCGGCCGCGCGCGACAAGTCGCCCAGCCAGATCGCGGTGTTGATCTCGTAGATCACGGGCTTGTCCGGCCATC
>JBAUAY010001342.1:0-4049 GCA_049676235.1 Streptosporangiaceae bacterium | reverse complement strand
GGTGGGCGTGGCCGCGGGGCTGGCCAGCGTCGGCGCCGGGCCGCTGGCGTTCGCGCTCACCCCGGCGAGCCCTGCCGTCCGGCAGCTCACGATCGCGATGGTGCAACCCGGCATTATCAACAACACGGTGCAGCGGGTGGACGCGAGCGAGCGGCTGACCGCCGAGCTGAGCCGCTCCGGCAGGCTGGGCAGGGTTAAGCCCGACCTGATCGTCTGGGGCGAGAGCAGTACCGCGGTAGACCTGACCCTGGCCAGGAACCACGCCCAGCTGCAGGAGATAGAAGCGCTGTCGAGGCAGGACGGTGCCGATCTTCTGGTCAACCAGGACACCACGGTCCCAGGCCAGGGCCAGGAGAAGGTGGGCGTGCTGATCAGCCCCGCCGGCATCCTCGGGCAGTACATCAAGACACGGCTGGTGCCGTTCGGCGAGTACATACCGTTCCGGCAGCAGCTCGGCTGGCTCACCAAAATCAGCAGGGCCGCGCCGGCCAACATGATCCCCGGCACCGGCGCCCACCTGTTGTACTCGACGGACAGGGCCGGGGAACCCCTGCCGATCGGCGTACTGATCTGCTTCGAGTCCGCGTTCCCTGACATGTCCCGGGTGGATACCGATCAGGGCGCGCAGCTGATCGTGTACCAGTCGGCGACCTCCACCTTCCAGGGCACCTGGGGACCGGACCAGCACGCCTCGCTCGGCGCGGTGCGCGCGGCCGAGACGGGGCGGCCGGTGGTCCAGGCCGCGCTGACCGGGGTGACGGCCGCGTTCGACGCCCGGGGCAGGCTGCTGGCCTGGATGGGGCAGTCATCGCGCGGCGTGGTCACCGTCCGGCTCGGCCTGCCCGCGGCCTCGGCCCGGACGGTCTACGACCGGTTCGGGGACTACGTTCCGTGGTCAGCGCTGGCTGTCGTGGTTCTCGCCGCACTGGTCATGTTTGCGAATTCACACGGTTTTACTGGCCGAAGTGCTGGCGCCAAGAGAGGGGATGAGGCACAATATGTAACTGGGCAGTCTGTGCCGAGCTAGCGAGGTCGCAGGGGAAGGTGAACCTCGTCTACTAGGAGTCACGGTGTCCGCGCACGGTGTTTTGTACGTTCATTCCGCGCCCCCGGCGCTGTGTCCGCATATTGAGTGGGCCATCGCCGGAATTGTGGGGGCGCCCGCTGGTATGCCGTGGGTCGGCCAGCCGGCCGCTCCTGGCGCGCTGCGGGCCGAGCTCACCTGGCAGGCCCGCCCGGGCACGGCCGGAGCGATCGCGTCCGCGCTGGCCGGCTGGAACCGGCTCAGGTTCGAGGTGACGGAGGACAGCTCGACCGGGTGCGACGGCGTGCGTCACTGCTACACGCCCGGCCTCGGCCTCTTCAGCGCGGTGACCGGCGCCAACGGCGACATCATGGTCTCCGAGGACCGGCTCAGGTCGGTCATGACGCTGGCCTCGCAGGGCGCCGCCAGCGGGTCGCTGGAAGACGAACTCGGCAGGCTCCTGGGCACGGCCTGGGACAACGAGCTTGAGCCGTTCCGCCGCGCCGCCGACGGCGCCCCCGTCCGCTGGCTCAACGCGACGGGTTAGTGCTGTGCTAGCCCGGGGGGGCGACCCCCCGGAACCCCCCGATCCTGGGGGGAAACCATTTCCCCCAGACCCCCTCGGCCCCCCAGACCCCCTCGGCCCCCCAGGCCCCCTCGGCCCCCAGCGCTAACCAGCTGGTCGGGACGGGCATGCCTTCGCTGTAGCCAGATGCGCTCTGCACCCCGACGACGGCGCGCTGGTGGAATTCCGCTAGGTCCCGGGCGCCCGCGTAGGTGCACGAGGAGCGCAGCCCGGCCACGATCATGTCGATCAGGTCCTCTACGCCGGGGCGTACCTGGTCCAGGTACATCCGCGCCGAGGAGATGCCCTCCTCGAAAAGCTCCTTGCGGGCCCGCTCGAAAGCGGAATCGCTCGCCGAGCGCAGCCGCACGGCCCGCGCCGACGCCATCCCGAAGCTCTCCTTGTACAGCCGTCCCTCAGGTGACCGGAACGTGTCGCCCGGGGACTCGTACGTCCCGGCGAACCACGACCCGATCATCACATTCGAGGCGCCCGCGGCCAGCGCCAGCGCCACGTCCCGGGGGTGCCTGACCCCGCCGTCGGCCCAGACCGAGGCGCCCAGCCGCCGGGCCTCCGCGGCGCACTCGAGCACGGCGGAGAACTGCGGCCGCCCCACACCGGTCATCATCCGGGTCGTGCACATCGCGCCCGGCCCGACGCCGACCTTGACGATGTCCGCCCCCGCCGACCTCAGGTCGGCGACCCCGGCCGCGGTGACGACGTTGCCGGCCACGACCGGCACGGCCGGGTTCAGCACGCGCACCGCCTGCAGCGCGCAGATCATCTTTTCCTGGTGCCCGTGCGCGGTGTCCACCACGAGCACGTCGGCGCCCGCGTCGAGCAGCAGCTTGGCCCTGGCCGCTACGTCTCCGTTGACCCCGATGGCGGCGCCGACCCGCAGTCGGCCCGAGGGATCGACGGCGGGGGAGTACAGCGTCGCCCGCAGCGCCCCGGTCCTGGTCATGATGCCGACGCAGCGGCCCTCGGCGTCGAGCACAGGTGCCAGCCGGTGTCGGCCGTCGTGCAGCAGCGAGAACGCTTGTTCCGGCGGCGTCCCGGCGGGCAGCGTAAAGGGGTCGGCGGACATCACGTGGCTCAGCTGGGTAAACCGGTCCACCCCGAGGCAGTCGGCCTCGGTGGCCACGCCCACCGGCCGTCCGTCCTCGACCACGATCACGGCGCCGTGCGCCCGCTTGGGCAGCAGGCTCAGCGCGTCGCCCGCGGTATCGGTCGGAGCCAGCGTCAAGGCGGTCTCCGCCACCAGATCCCGGGACTTCACCCAGGTGATCACGTCCGCGACGACGTCCGTCGGGATGTCCTGAGGCAAGATCGCGATGCCGCCCCGCCGCGCGACGGTCTCCGCCATCCGCCGCCCGGAGACGGCGGTCATGTTGGCGGTCACGACGGGGATAGTGGCACCGCTGCCGTCGGTAGTAGCCAGGTCGACGTCCAGCCGCGAGCCGACGGCTGACCGGCCGGGCACCATGAAGACGTCGCTGTAGGTCAGGTCGTGGCCGGGAGCTGTCTCATTGAGAAATCGCACGCTAGAGATTCTTCCCGAACGACGCGGGTGCTATAGCCGCGGTCCGCTGGCCTCACGGAATGTTCAGGCCGAACGCGGCGTACATGATGTCCGCGATCCGGTCGGCCATCTCGTCTTCCGGCAGCCGGACCTCGGCGCTGATCAGGTAATTCACCCGCTCGAGCATCATCAGGCAGGCCACCGCGGTGAGTTCGGCCTGATCCTGGTGCTTCCCGGCCGCGTGGGCGGCGGCGGTCATCCCGGTGGTCATCGCCTCCGCGATGCTGAAGAACAGCCGCAGGCCGTCGCCGAACACCTCCTCGGGCACCAGGTCGGCTTGGCTGAGGATGCGGATCACAGTGGCGTGCGCCGCGTAGGCGCGGAAGAACTTGCGGACCCACTGGCGCAGCACAGCGAGCCCGGTGTCGTCGCTGGTGACGACGGGGAAGTCGCCCGCCACGATCTCCATGTCGTGCAAGGCGTCCTTAAGCAGGGCCTTGAACAGGTCCTCCTTGTTTGAGAAGTAAAGGTAGAACGTCCCGTGCGAGATGCCGGCCCGGCGCACCACGTCGTCCACGCGGACGCCGTGGAAGCCGCGGTTCTCGAACTCGACCATGCCCGCCTCGAGCAGCCGGCGGACGGTCTCGCGGCCCTGTGCGCGCAGTTCACGATCCTGGGCGGGGGCACCCCCGCCCAGGGATGGTCTGGCTGGCTGTTTCCTTGGTGGCCGCCCGGTCCCGCGCGGCGCGGCGTTGGCGGGGCCGCGGCTTGCCTCGTTCATAGCAAGAGCGTAGCCCTCCGCGCGCTCACTGCCGCCCATTCGGGCGTTACCCGCCGCACCGCTACCTTTCCAGGCGCACTGCTACCCTTCCACCGGTGAGTAATCAGGCCGCCGGTTCCCGGCCTGTCGGCGCAGCGACCACCCCCAGCTCGGCTGA
>JBAUAY010001341.1:0-4209 GCA_049676235.1 Streptosporangiaceae bacterium | reverse complement strand
GGATGTACTTGCTGAGGTTGTCATAGAGCTTGCGGCCCTGCTCGACCGCGTAGATGATCGTCGCGAAGTTGTCATCAGACAGGATCATGCGGCCGGCGTTCTTGGCGACCTCGGTGCCGCTGCCCATGGCCACCCCGATGTCAGCGGCCTTGATGGCGGGCGCGTCGTTGACGCCGTCGCCGGTCATGGCCACGACGTGGCCCTTTTTCTTCAGCGTCTCGGCGAGCAGCACCTTGTGCTCAGGTGCGACACGGCCCACCACGCCGATGTGGTCGATCCGGTCAAGCCGCTCCTGCTCCGAGAGTGCCGCGAAGTCCCCGCCGAGGATCGCATCGCCGGGTATGTTGAGCTGCCTGGCGATCGCCGCACCGGTGACGACATCATCGCCGGTCACCATCCGGACCCGGATGTGCGCTTTTTGCGCGTCGGCGACCGCGGCCTTCGACTCCTCGCGAGGCGGGTCAACCATGCCCACGAGGCTGGTCATCTCCAGGTCCTGGACGTAGCCGAGCAGATCACCGTCCGGGTCGAAGCTGGCCGCATTGAGATCGCGGAAGGCGCCGGCCATGACCCGCAGGCCCGCCTCTCCCATCCGCTGGACGTGCTGCTCGGCCCGCTGCCTGAGCGCGTCGTCCCAGGGGATGCTCGCGCCGTTGGCCAGCGCGGTCGCCGCGCGGGCCATCACCGCCGGCGCCGCGCCCTTGACGAAGCAGCGCACGACGTGGTTCCCGGACGCGTCCTTGGCCTGGTTGAAGGTAGCCATCAGCTTGTAATTCGGGTCGAACGGCAGCGTCGCCAGACGCGGCAACTGCTCGCGCGTCGCGTCGATGAACACGCCCGCCTTGTGCGCCAGCACCAGCAGCGCGCCTTCGGTCGGATCGCCGACGACCTTACCGTCGACGAGCTTCGCGTCGCTCGCGATGACATACGGCAGGATCGCGCCGTCGATGGTGTCCGTCTGGCCGGCCGGGTGGCTGACCGTCCCCTCCAGGCTGTAGCCGGTGCCCGTGATCGCAAAACGATCGGTCGGATCGACGACTTCAACGGCCGTCATCTGGTTCATCGTCAGCGTCCCGGTCTTGTCCGAGTTGATCGCCGAGGTGAACCCCAGCGTCTCCACCGACGGCAGGTCCTTGACGATCGCCTTCTGCTTCGCGAGCTCGACGCTGCCCAGCGACAGGACAACCTGCACAACCATCGGCAGGGCCAGCGGGATCGCCGCGATCGCGAGCGCAACCGCGGTGTCGAACAGCATCTTCCACGATTGCCCGCGGCTCAGGCCGAGCGCGAACATCACGACCATGGTGAGTCCTGCGGCACCGACGATCCACAGCGTCAGCGTGTTCATCTGCTTGGTGAGCGGCGTCTCCTCCTTGGCCGTCGAAGAGAGCATGTGCGCGATCTTTCCGACCTGCGTGTCGCTGCCGGTCCCGGTGACGATCACTACCGCGCTGCCGTGCGTGACCGGAGTGTGCATGAACGCCATGTTCGACTGCTCGCCCGGGCCGACCTCGCCTCCGGACAGGGTCTCGGCGTCCTTGGCCGCCGGGACGCTCTCGCCCGTCAACGCAGACTCATCGATCTGCAGGGCGCTCGAAGTCACAATCCGCCCGTCCGCAGGCACCTCATCGCCCGCCGCGATCAGCACCACGTCGCCGACCACGAGCTTCTCGGCCGGGATCTCGGCCTCCGCGCCATCACGCCGCACCCGCGCCGTCGCCTTCATCATCGACTGCAGCGCATTCATCGCGCTCTCGGCCTTGCCCGCCTGGCGCAGCCCGACGAGGGCGTTGAAGAGCGTGATCACGGCCAGCACGATGGCCGTACTCCACTCCTGGATCACCAGCGAGATAATCGCCGCCCCGACCAGGATGAGCTGCATGTAGCTCGTGTACTCGGCGAGAAAACGGCGGACCGCCGACGGCGGCTCCTCCACCGGCAGCGCGTTCGCGCCATAACGCCTGAGCCTCTCCGCCGCCTCATCAGCAGAAAGACCCGAGTCCAGGACCACCCCGAGCCTGCCCGGTACTTCCGCCTTGTCGAGCGCATACCAGCGCTCGTCAGCAGACGCCGAAAGCTCCCGAGTTTCCTTCACCGTTGCCATCACGACTCCTCTTCGCGGGGAAGCCGCGCCAACTTCCTTGTACCGCACCAGCTTCCTTCTACCGCACCAGCACGTTACCTGTCCCGCTCGTCCTGGAACTCCACGTGCCGACCGGGCAAGAGGCACCGGTGAAAGGACTCGAACATGAGTGGCCTCGGATGGAATAGATGGCGCTCGTTTTCAGGTCCTGGGGCCGAGGTCCCCGGGGCACCCACGGGCGGATCATGGGCCAGGGTACTGGCCAGGCACTTCCACTGGTGCGACGGGCTTCGCGGAGCGCGTTCCATGGATGGCAGGACCACATATCCAGGGACATGGGGATACGTTCCGCCTGACGTCAGGAAGGAATCGCGGGTCGCGGCGGCGAAGGTCGCCTATCCGGGCGCCGGTCGGGCCGCGCCTGATCATCGCTGCCGTGCCCTGGCGATCAGAGCTGGAGGCTTTTAATGAGTGACATCCATGACGACCGGGCAGCCTTGTTCGCCAACCTGGAGAGCGCCGAGACGCAGCCCAAGTTCTGGGATCAAGTCGCCGGCGACGTCGACTGGACCGTCGAGGGCACACACGCCCTGTGCGGCCGGTATCGCTCGAAGGCGGACTTCATAGCGGCCACCTTCGACCGCCTTCACGGTGTCCTGGTCGGAGGGGCGAAGCTGAAGGTCCGGCACATCTATGTGGACGGTGACACTACGATCGCCGAGCTGCGGTCCTCCTCGAAAACCAATGAAGGCGCAACGTAGTAATAGGACGACGCGCTAGGGGCGGTTGTCCTGCGGAGACGTCGGCGATACAGGAACGTCCTCCTGGTGCGATAGTGCGGGCTTGGTGTCCCAATCGCAGCAAGGAGGACGTTCTGTGAGCAAGGGTAGCGGCACGACGCGGGGGGACCGGCGGCGGAACGCGCGGCGGGAGCGGCTGCGGGGGCTGCTGCCGCGGGATGGCGCAGTGATCGGGATCGACCTGGCGGAAGATAAGCAGGCGATCGCGGTGGTGGATCATGACGTGCGGGTGCTGGCGCGTAAGACGGTGCGGGTGAAGGCGTTCCGGCTGGGTGAGGCGCTGGACTGGGCGGTGGGCCAGGCCCGGGCGAAGGGGTTCGCGCAGGTGGCGGTGGCGTGCGAGCCGACCGGGCCGCGGTGGCTGCAGGTGCAGCGGCTGTGCGCCGAGCGGGGGCTGCCGCTGGTGTGCATCCAGCCGCTGGTGTCCCATATCGCCCGGGAGCAGCAGGATTACACCCGGCATAAGACCGATGAGGCCGACTGCGTGCTGATCGCCCGGCTGGCTATTGAGCTGCACTGCTATATCCCGGAGGAGCTGGATGAGACGTGGGCGCAGCTGCGGCATCTGGGGCGGCGCCGCGTGCAGCTGATCACGGCCGCGACGGCGTCGGCGCAGCGGATCCGGGATTTCCTCTCCGTGGCCTGGCCGACCGTGACCGAGGCGTGTGCCCGGCCGCTGGAGTCGGTGACCTGGCTGGCGGCGCTGCAGGTAGTGACGAGCCAGTGCGGCGGGCAGCCGGGCAGGCTGGCCGTCATGGGAGAAGAGGCGTTCACCGCCCTGGTCCGGTCCGCCATGCCGGGCTGGGGTGCGCAGCGAGCCTGCGTCAGGATCTGCGTCGCGATCTTCGCTGCGCTGACCGACACCGAGGGCGTGGTCGCATCCTGCCGCCGCGGCCTGCTCCGCCGGGTCGCCGACGAGCTGGGCGACCTGCAGCGCACCCGGGCCCAGCTGCGGGCGGTAGAGGCCGACATGGTGTGCGTACTGGACGAGCTCGGCCTGTCCCGGCTGGGAGACATCCCCGGGCTGACCGCCGCCGGCGCGGCGGCGATCTTGGCCGAGACCGGCGACCCCCGCCGGTATGACAGCTCATCCTCCCTGGTCAAGCACGCCGGGCTGGCCCCGTCAGAGAACGCCTCGGGCGCCTTCGCCGGCCAGGCGCACATCTCCCGCCGCGGCCGGCCCGGCCTGCGGCTGGCCGTGTGGCGCGCGGTGTGGCCGATGCTGCGGTTCAACCCGGTGATGGCGGCCAAGTACCAGGCGCTGACCCGCGCCGCCGACGCTGCCGTGCAGGCCCCCGGCGCACACGACGGTACCCAGACGGGGCC
>JBAUAY010001340.1:0-2849 GCA_049676235.1 Streptosporangiaceae bacterium | reverse complement strand
GTCATGGTCCATCCGCGCGGACTGCCCGCTGCCGTCGTAGAGCAAGTGCAGCTGGCGGGCCAGGATCTCGGGCTCGGGCACGCCAGCGCGGTCGGCCAGCTCGGTCAGTAGCGCGCGCACCCAGCGGCGGTAGGCCTCGGCGGCCTGCTCGGCCAGGTCACCGGGATGGGATTCCGCGCTGGCCCGGGAGAACGCACAGCCGCGGTAGTCCGGCTGGGCGAACAGCTCGCCCTGGCCTTCGAACACGGCCAGCAGGCGCTCGCGCGGGGTGTCGTAGCGTTCCACCGCCTGCATGATGCGCTGGGTGACGCTGGCGTGACGGGTCTCCAGGTAGGCGCGGACCAGTTCGTCCTTGCTGCCGAAGGTGTTGTACAGCGAGGCCTTGGCCACGCCCGCCTGCTCGATGATGCGGTCGATGCCGACCGTGTGCACGCCTTCGTTGTAGAACAGCTCATTCGCCGCGGCCAGCAGCCGCTCACGCGCCGACGGCCGGGCCGCTTCTTTGACAGCCATGGTGACGGTTACCTTCCTAGACAGGCTTGTCTATTCTACGTCCTGGGCCGGGGCAACGGCAGGATCCGCAGCGCGCCCGGGCCGGGTCTTCAGCAGGCCGAACAGGGCCAGCGCCGCCAGGGCGATCACCGCAGCGCCGTAGTAGCGGGTGGTGTCGATGAGCCCTCCGCCGTGCACCACGCCGAACCCGGCCAGCACGGCGGGCACGCCCAGCCCGAGGTAGGACACCACGTAGAGCAGGGAGACCACGCCGGCCCGCTCGTGCGCCGCGGCCAGCGGCACCACCAGGCGGATGCCGCCCTGGAAGCCGCTGCCGAATCCGACGCCGGCGATCACGGAGCCCGCGAAGAAGAGCGCCACCGAGCCCAGGCTGACGGCCATGACGGTCACGGCCACGCCGGCGATCAGGGCCAGGATGCCGACCAGCATCACCGTCCGGGCCGCGGCCCGGCGCAGCGCGATAATCGCGACGACCGCCGAGCCAGCCAGAACGAACAGGCTCAGGGCGCCCAGGATCACCTCGCCCGAGCCGGTCAGCGTGTGCACCAGCGCCGGGCCGAGCGCCCCGTATAGTCCGGCCAGCGCCCACACCGCGAACAGCACAGGCACCGCGGTCAGCACCGGACCCCGCAGCGTCCGCGGCAGGGTGATCTCCGGCCGCAGGCTGGCCAGCGCACCGGGTGCCCGGCTGACTGTCTCGCGCATGGCGGCGATGGCGATCGCCTGCAGGACGAGCACGCCGATCAGGGCGAGGTAGATGAGATGCGTGGGGGCGGGCAGGAAGCGGACCGCCAGCGCGGACAAGATCGCGCCGGTCGCGCTGCCCATACCCGGTGCCACCGCGTTGGCGAACGTGCCGAGCTCCCGGTCCATATCCAGCATGGCCGCGCCGATCGCGCCCAGTGCCGCGCCGGTGGACAGACCCTGGACCACCCGGGCCGATAGCAGCGCAGGCACCCCGGTGGCGGTGGCGAAGATCACTAGCGAGCCCGCGTGCACGGCGATCGCGGCCAGCAGCACAGGCCGGCGTCCGACGTGGTCCGACAGCTTGCCCAGGGTCAGCAGGGCGGCCAGCACCGCCATCGCGTACACCCCGAACACCACCGTGGTGGTGATCGGCGTGAAGTGCCATTGGGCCTGGTAGATCGCGTACAGAGGGGTAGGGGCGGCGGAGGAGGCCAGCAGCGCCACGATCAGCGAGGCCAGTACGAAGACGGCCGGCCGGCCGCTCAGCCGGTGACTGCCTCGCCCGCGAAGCCAGGTCCTGCGCGCGAACGGGTCAGCTGGGAGGGCTGCGGCGGTTTCGCTGGCGGGACGGCGGACCTGCAGGGCCTGGGCCCTCGCGACCCGCCCGGCAGGATGCGGGGCCGGTGCTGCCTGTGCGAGGCCTGCTCCCGGCCCGGCGCCGTAGTGCATCGTCATGTCTGGTTACCCACCCTTATTGAGTAGACAGGTCTGTGCATTCAATAATAGACAGACAGGTCTAATCAGTCAAGGGGACTTCGCGCGCCACCAGAGACAGCCGCCTGATCGACAAATGCGGTGATGTACTCAAGATCGTCGTCACGCCCGATCAGCGATCCGGCGCAGCTTCAGCTGAATGTGCCAGTACGCGTTAGCCCGGACAGCCGGGCCTGGATGTCAACGGTGACGGAATCGGGCGGCTGGTCGGCGTCGACCGCGACCAGGATGCCCCGTTCGGTGTAGTAGGGGACGAGCGGGCCCGTCGTCTCGGCGAACACCTGGAGCCGGTGCCGGATCACGTCGGCCTTGTCGTCGGAGCGTCCGCTCTGGCTGGCGCGGTCAAGCAGACGCCGGGTCAGCACTGCGTCGGTCGCGTACAGGTAGACCGCCGCGTCCAGCGTCACGCCGAGCCGGACCGCGAGGTCCGCGGCCGCGATGGCCTGCGGGAGGGTTCGCGGGAAACCGTCCAGGATGTACCCGCCGTGCGCGGCCGCCTCGGTGACGGCCGGGGTCAGCACGTCGAGCACGATCTGGTCGGGGACCAGATCGCCGCGAGCCTGGTACGCGGCGATCTTGTCGCCCAGCACACCCCCAGCGCGGGCTTCGGCGCGCAGCAGGTCACCGGCGGCGATGTGCCGGGCGCCGGACCACGCCGCCAGTCGCTCGCCTTGGGTGCCCTTGCCGCCGCCCGGCGGAGCGAGGAGCAGCAGCCTCACGGCGCCGCCTCACAGGTCGCGCAGGTCGGCGGGGATGTCGATATCCCGCTTCTGGATTTTCCCGGTCGCGCCCTTGGGCAGCGCGTCCATGATCCACACGTGCCGCGGGTACTTGTAGGCCGCGACCTGGCCCTTGACGTAGTCGCGCAGCTCCTC
>JBAUAY010001339.1:0-2077 GCA_049676235.1 Streptosporangiaceae bacterium | reverse complement strand
GGTGCCTAAATGTCCTGACGTTAGTGACGAAGTGCCGGGTCCGTGACGGCGGGTCCTCCGTCCAGGCGTGGTCGGTCGCCAGCCGCTGGACGCGCTTGCGCAGCGCGTACATGTTCTCGTCGAAGTGGCCCATGTCGGCGAGGGAGTCAAAGTCCGCGCCGCGCGCGGTCGTCACCCGGACCGGCATCACGTAGCGGATGTCCTCGCACAGCAGGTTCAGCCAGCCGGCGTAGTCCGCCGCGGCCAGCAGCGCGGCCTCCTCGTCCAGGAACTGGTGCGCGGCCAGGTGCGCCGGGTCGCCGTAAGGGAGCGGCCGGACGGCGGTCACCGGGCACCGCCCAGATCGACGGTCGTGGGGTCGGCTGGCTCGCGCTCGAGGTGATCGCTCCACAGGCTCAGCCAGTGCCGCTGGTTGAACTCACCAAAGCCCTGGTAGGCCAGGCCTGGACCGGCAAAGGCAGCGAGCGGCGGCTTGAGCGGCTGCCCGGCTGAGGTCAGCCCCATCCGGCTGTTCAGGTTCAGCCGCCGCGCCATCGACCCGGCGGCCATGTCGGTGATGGAAACCCAGTTCTCCACGTCGTCCTGCTCGAACATGCCGGAGCTGCCGAAGCACATCAGGTAGGCCTGGTAGGAGTTCCGCTTGAACTCCTCGGGCGCCGCCGCGTCCACCGCGAACCAGGACAGCACTTCGGTCTCCCGCGCACTGACCGGCTGCCACTGGCGCAGCGAAATGAACGGGGCGACCGTTCCGCTGGCGTCGATCTGCGGCCAGTTATGCACCAGGCTCAGGTTGGGGAACACGGTCGCCGCCGACACCATGAAGCCGCTGTCCGCGACCAGCGCCCGCTGGCCGTCCGACCACGAGGCCGCCATGGCCGGGATCATCGCGTCCGGGTAGCCCACATAGCGCAGCTGACCGGCGAAATCGCCGCCGGGCGGCAGCTTATAGGTGGTGCCCGCACCGGGCCCGGCGACGTAAAGGGCGCCCTCCTTGCGTTTGCTGGCCTTCGGCTCGCGGAACAGCCCGATGTCGACCACGCTGGCGTGGGTGTGCGGCGTGTGGTAGCTGTCACCGGCGAAGTTCTCCGCGCCGATCTTCCAGTTGGCCTTGATCCGCCAGCGCTGCGGGCCTCGCAGCTCCACGCCCGCCGGGCTCTGGCGGGTGTAAAAGTCCAGGTAGAACGCGAAGTCGCCGAGGTAGTCGCGCAGCGCAGGGGCGTCCGGGTCCAGGCTGACGAAGATCAGCCCGTTGTAGACGTCCATCGAGGGCGCGGGCAGCAGGGACTGGCCGAGGCGGGAGAAACCGTCCTCGCCGCCGTAGGCCTCTTCGTGAAAGGGCAGGCCGGCCAGCCGGCCATCGTTGCGATAGGTCCAGGCGTGGTAAGGACACCGGAAGTGCGAGGCGTTGCCCATCTCGGCCCGGCATACCTGCATGCCGCGGTGCAAGCACATGTTGAACATGACCCGGACCACGCCGGACTCATCCCTGGCCACGATGAACGAGTCGGCCAGGACCCGGCGGACCACGTAGTCGCCGGGATCGGGGATCTCGGACTCGTGCGCGAGGAACACCCAGGACCGGGTGAACAGCCGGTCGCGTTCCAGCGCGAATATGTCCGGGTCCGCGTATATGTGCGCCGGGATCATGCCCTGCCGTACCTGCTTGAGGGCGGCCGCTAGGTCGAGCATGGCTGCGCTCCGGTGCTGGTCAAGTTTCCCCGGGGGGAGTCTGTCCGACAGAAGTCGTTTTCTGCAACGATACGTTGCGGACGAAAGGTACTCGCGGGATGCAGAGCTGGATCCACGTCATCGAGTGGCGCGCCAACGTGCGGCCGGAGCTGACGGCCCTGGTCGACGACCGGGGTGCGGCCTACACCTACGCGCAGCTGAAGGCGGCGACCGAGCGCAAGGCCGGCGGCTGGGCCGGCCTACTAGGGGCCGGGATCGGGCCCGGCGACGTCGTGGCGGTGGTCGCGAAGAACAGCGCGGACTTCCTGGTGCACGCGTTCGCGCTGATGCGCGCCGGGGCGACGCCGGCCTTCGTCAACTGGCGGCTGTCGGCCGGTGAGCTCGCCGA
>JBAUAY010001338.1:0-4323 GCA_049676235.1 Streptosporangiaceae bacterium | reverse complement strand
GCGCCTCGGTGCGCAAGACCGGCCGCTGCGTCGTCGCGCACGAGGCGCCGGTGTACGCGGGCCTCGGGGCCGAGATCGCCGCCCGGGTCACCGAGCGGTGCTTCTATCACCTCGAGGCGCCGGTGCTGCGCGTCGGCGGCTTCGCCACCCCGTACCCGCCGTCCCGGCTCGAAGATCACTACCTGCCCGATCTGGACCGGATCCTGGACACCGTAGACCGCACGTTCGGTTACTGAGGACTTTGAAGGGTGAAAAGCGATCATGGCCGAGCTCAAGGAGTTCAAGCTTCCTGACGTAGGCGAGGGCCTGACCGAAGCCGACATCGTGGCCTGGCACGTCAAGCCGGGCGACCGGGTCGAGGACGGTCAGATCATCGTGGAGATCGAGACCGCCAAGGCGGTGGTCGAACTGCCGTCTCCCTGGGACGGCACCGTCGCCCGGCTGCTGGCCGAAGAGGGCCAGACCATCGACGTCGGCGTGCCGATCATCGTGGTCGAGGTAGGCGGTTCAGCGGACGCCGATCAGGACAAAACCGATAATGCCGAACGATCCGCGGTTCCTGCTCCCGCGGCCGCCGATAAGCCCGAACGTCAGGCCGTTTTGGTCGGCTATGGCGTCAAGGCCTCCGCTACCACGCGCCGCCCGCGCAAGACCGCCCCGGACCATACCGCCCCGGACAAGACTCCCCCGCACACAACGGTGCAGCAGACAGCAGAGCTGCCCGCGGAACCGGGAGCACCCGCGGTCCGGGCGCTGGCCAAGCCGCCGGTGCGCAAGCTGGCCAAGGATCTCGGCATCAGCCTGGCCGAGCTGGCGGGCAGCGGCCCGGATGGCTCGATCACCAGGGACGACGTGCAGCGTGCGGCGGCCACTGACACCCAGGTCCGTTCGGCCCCATCCGTTTTGGAAAACGGAGTCCGGGCCGGCCACCTGACAGCGGACGCCAGCCCGGGCGGGGAGGAGCGCATCCCGATCCGGGGCGTGCGCAAGCACATGGCCGCGGCCATGGTGTCGAGCGCGTTCACCGCGCCGCACGTCACCGAGTTCCTGCAGGTCGACGTGACCGAGACGATGGCGGCGGTGCGCCGCCTCCGCGAGCTCCCCGAATTCGCGGAGCTGCGGGTGTCCCCGCTGCTCGTCGTGGCCCGGGCGCTGCTCATCGCGGTGGCCAGGCACCCGCTCGTCAACTCGTCCTGGGACGCCGCCGCGGAGGAGATCGTGGTCAAGCACTACGTGAACCTCGGCATCGCGGTGGCGGCCGACCGCGGCCTCATCGTGCCGAACATCAAGAACGCGGGCGCGCTGCCGCTGCCCGAACTGGCCCGCAGCCTGCAGGCGCTGGCCGAGACCGGGCGGGCCGGCAAGGCCACTCCGGCCGATCTGGCAGGCGGCACGATCACGATCACCAACGTCGGGGTGTTCGGGGTGGACGCCGGCACTCCGATCCTCACCCCCGGCGAGACGGCCATCCTCGCGTTCGGGCAGGTCAAAGACACGCCCTGGGTGGTCGGCGGACAGCTCGCGGTGCGCCAGGCCTGCACCTTGTCGCTGTCTTTCGACCATCGCATCGTCGACGGCGAGCTCGGATCCGCCGTCCTGCGCGATATCGGCTCGATGCTCGAGGACCCGGTTCGGATGATCGCCTGGACGAGATAACGTCAGGCCATGATCAGGCACATGGTGATGTTCCGGTGGACCCCGGAGGCGACGCCGGAGCAGAAGCAGCGGGTGGCCGCGGAGCTCAGGCGGCTGCCCGCGCTGCTGCCGGTGCTGCGCGCCTACCACGTCGGAGCCGACCTCGGCCTGGTCGAGGGAAACTTCGAATTCGCCGTGGTGGCCGACTTCGACGACCTCGAGGGGTACCTGACCTACCGGGACAACCCGGAGCACCGCGCGGTCATCGCGGAGTTCATCCAGCCGATAGCCGCCCAGCGCGCCGCGGTTCAGTACGAGTTCTGAGCCCGCGTGCTGGGCCGACCGGGGGCAGCCGGCGGCCCGCCCGGCCCGACGGCTAGAAGGCGCCCTCGGGCAGGTCCATCAGGTCGCCGGTGGTCCCTTCGACGACGGTGCGCTCGGCGGCCAGCCTGGGCAGCACGGTGGCGGCGAAGAACCGGCCCGCGCCTACCTTGCCCGTGTAGAAGTCGCGATCGGGGGAATCGGCGGCGATCTCGTCGAGGCTGCCCAGCTCATCCAGCTTGCGCAGGGCGATCTCGGCGTGGGTCAGGAGCAGCCATCCGATGACCAGGTCGCCGAGCGCCATCAGCAGCCTGGTCGTGTTCAGCCCGGCCTTGTAGATCTCGGCGGGCTGGTCTGCCGACGCCATCACAAAGCCCGCCATGGCGCCGGCCATGGCCTCGACGTGCGCGGCGGCTTCGGCCAGCGCGGCCCGTTCGGACTTGAGCCTGCCGTTGCCGCCATCCGCGGCGGCGAAGTCCTTGATCTTGGCGAGCAGCGCCCCGAACGCCTGGCCGTTATCCCGAACGATCTTGCGGAAGAACAAGTCCAGGCTCTGGATCCCGGTGGTGCCCTCGTACAGGCTGTCGATCTTGGCGTCCCTGATGTACTGCTCGATCGGATAGTCCTGGAGGAATCCGGAGCCGCCGAGCGTCTGCAGGGACAGGGTGAGCATCTCATACGACCGCTCGGAGCCGACCCCCTTGACCACCGGCAGCAGCAGGTCGTTGAGGCCCGCGGCGGCCTCGTCGGTCCTGTCCCATCGACCTTCGGCCGCCGCGATCGCGAGCGTGTCCTGGATCGTGGCCGTGTAGAGGACGAGCGCCCGCATGCCCTCGGCGTAGGCCTTCTGCAGCATCAGCATGCGGCGGACGTCCGGGTGGTGGATGATCGTCACGCGCGGCGCGGTCTTGTCCGTCATCCGGGTGAGGTCGGCGCCCTGCGTCCTGTTCCTGGCGAAGTCCAGCGCGTTCAGGTAGCCAGTGGACAGCGTGGCGATGGCCTTGGTCCCGACCATCATCCGGGCGTCCTCGATGACCTTGAACATCTGCCTGATGCCGTCGTGCATGCCGCCGACCAGGGTGCCGACCGCCGGGCGGTCCGCGCCGAACGTCAGCTCGCAGGTGGTCGACGCCTTCAGGCCCATCTTGTGCTCGACCGTGGTGACGAAGACGCCGTTGCGCTCGCCCAGCGTCCCGTCCTCAGCCGTGAGGTACTTGGACACGAGGAACATCGACAGCCCCTTGGTACCGGGGCCGTGGCCTTCTGGCCTGGCCAGCACGAGATGGAAGATGTTGTCCGCCAGGTCGTGCTCGGCGCTGGTGATGAACCGCTTGACCCCCTCGATGTGCCAGGTCCCGTCCGGCTGCTCGATGGCCCTGGTCCGGCCGGCGCCGACGTCGGAGCCGGCGTCGGGCTCGGTCAGCACCATGGTGGCGCCCCACTCGCGCTCGATGGCCTCGGCGGCGAACCGCTTCTGGTCAGCCGTGCCGAGGTCCCACAGCACGCGGCCCATCGTGTGCCCGCTCGCGTACATCCACACGGCCGGGTTGGAGCCGAGGATCAGCTCGGCCATGGCCCAGTTCAAAGACCTGGGCGCCTCGGTCCCGCCCAGCTCCGCGGGCAGCGACAGCCGGTACCACTCGGCGTCCATGAAGGCGCGGAAGGACTTGCGCAGCGACTCGGGAATCCGCACCGATCCGGTGGCCGGGTCGAACACCGGCGGGTTCCGGTCCGCGTCGGCGAAGGACTCGGCCAGCGGGCCGGTCGCCATCCGCTCGAGCTCGCTGAGGATGCCGCGGACGGTCTCCTCGTCAAGTTCCGCGTAGGGGGGCTGGCCGAGCAGATCCTGCCGCCGCAGCACCTCGAAGAGGTTGAACTCGATGTCCCGCAGGTTGCTCTTGTAGTGGCTCATCCGCTGCTCCGCCGTGTCGCCGTTCGCCGTACCGCGTTCTATGCTACCCGCTGGTAACAAGTCCGGCGAGCGCGGGGTGGGGCGCGTTTTACGGTCGGCAGACACAAATGACTTCGCGCGTCACTATTGGCTGCATGTCTTGTTTTTTAAGGGTTTTCACAAATTGTTGATCACTGGCGACTACGCTTCGCATGTGTGACAGACGTTCGCGACTCCTCCACGGGCCTGCCCGCGCGACGGCCAGACGCGGACGCATCGTCGGATATGCCGTCGCTGCAGTGGCCAGGACGGGGAGCGATGCCGCCGCAAGGTCAATTCTTCACCGAACCGGATCCGCAGGGAGCAGACATCGGTGATTACGGTCGGCCGGACAGCGACGCGCTGGCCCGCAGGCAGCCGGGGACGGGTGTCGTTCACCCGCGCCAGCCGCAGGCCAGGCTGATCGCCCCGGGCGG
>JBAUAY010001337.1:0-2803 GCA_049676235.1 Streptosporangiaceae bacterium | reverse complement strand
GCAGGTTCCCGCCCTGGGCCGCGCGCTGGAGGCGGCGGGCCTGCCGTACGGCATGCCGGGGGCGGACGCCGGGCTCACCCTCGTACCGGTGACGCTGGCCAAGGGGCTTGAATACGATCATGTCGTGGTGGTGGAGCCCGCGCGTATCGTCGGCGCTGAGGCCAGGGGCCTACAGCGGCTGTACGTGGCGCTCACCCGGGCCGTGTCGCGGCTGACCGTCCTGTATTCTGAGCCGTTGCCGGATCCCCTGCCCGATTGAGGCGCCCGGTTAATGGTCCTATAGTGAACCGATGCCCGGGCTCGCGCGTCTGTCTGGGTAGGGAGCGTGCAGACACCACACCCCCGCCCCTGAGCTGCAATTTTCCCAATGTGCATTGCGCGGACGCCGCTGTGGCGGCATTCTGGAAGAACGACATTTAGTCCTCATCTGACTCCTATAAGTTACAACGGTGATAACGGTGGAAGTCAAAGGGACCGGCGATCCGGACCAGGTGCAGGCGGTCTATCTGGAGAAGCTAGCCGACGAGTTGTCCCATCGCGGGCTTGAGGCGTGGCTGATGGCACCGCCGGGGCGCAGGCCCAGCCTGTACGTGGTCAACCCGGCCGCGCGGGCGCTTGAGGAGAATGTCTACGTCGGTTGCGGCCGCGATGGCTTGTGGTGGTTCTGGTGGTCGTGGGCGGAGCGGATTGCCGTCGCCGACGACGTTGACCTCGCCGCCAGCACGATCGTGCGGGTGCTGGCCTCTCTGCTCCGTAAGGATTGAGTTCCGTAATGACTGAGCTCCGTAACGACTGACCGGCCGCCGGGATGGACCTGTACACGGCCTCGGCCGTCGAGCTCGCCCGCCTGATCCGGTCCCGGGAGCTCTCCGCCACCGAGCTGCTCACCGCCGTGCTGGCCAGGATCGATGAGGTCAACCCGCCGATCAACGCGATCGTCACGCTCGCCGCCGAGCAGGCCTTCGCCGCGGCGGCCGGGCTCGACGCGCGGGCCGCTCGCGGCTCGTTCGACGGACCGCTGCACGGGCTGCCGATCGCGGTGAAGGACCTGGCCGAGACGGCGGGGATCAGGACGACCTTCGGCTCGCCGATCTTCGCCTCCTTCGTGCCGTCGTTCGACGCGCCGCACGTGGCCCGGCTCAAGCAGGCCGGCGCGGTGGTGATCGGGAAGACCAATACCCCGGAGTTCGGCGCGGGATCCCAGACGTTCAACCGGGTGTTCGGTCCCACCCGCAATCCGTACGACACCCGGCTCACCCCCGGCGGCAGCAGCGGCGGGGCCGCCGCGGCCGTCGCCGCCGGGATGATCCCGTTCGCGGACGGCTCCGACCTGGCCGCCAGCGTGCGGAATCCGGCGGCCTTCTGCGGGGTGGTGGGCTTGCGGACCACGCCCGGGCTGGTGCCCGCGGACGTGCTCGACCCGCTGGCCGTGGTCGGGCCGATCGCCCGCACCGCGCCGGACGCCGCGCTGCTGCTGGCCGGGATGTGCGGATCGGATCCCGGGCTGCCGCTGGCGCGCCCCGATCGCGCTGGTGACTTCCTGGGTCTGCGGCCGGCGCCGCTGCGCGGATTGCGGGTGGCGTACACCTTCGACCTGGGTGACCTGCCGGTGCAGCCCGAAGTCCGCGGTGTGCTCGCGGCGCTGCGCGGGTCGCTGGAAGACGCCGGCTGCTCGGTGACGGACGCCGCGCCCGTCCTGTCCGACGCGGACGAGACCTTCTCTGTCCTGCGGGCCGCGCTGATGGCCGGGATGGCACCGCTGCTGCGCGCCCATCGCGAGCAGATCAAGGAGACCCTGGCCTGGAACATCTCCAAGGGCATCGCGCTGACCGGCGAGCAGATCGCGGCGGCGCGGGCCAGCCACGCCGAGATCTTCGGCCGGGTCAGGTCCTTCCTCGCCGACGGGCCGTACGACGTGCTCGCGCTGCCTACCGTCCAGGTGGTGCCGTTCCCGGTCGAGCAGGAGTGGGTAACGGAGATCAACGGCGAGCCGATGGCCACCTACATCGACTGGATGCGCTCCTGCTCCCGGATCACGGTCAGCGCGCACCCTGCCGTCTCCGTGCCGGCCGGCCTGACGGCTTCCGGGCTGCCCGTCGGCGTCCAGCTGGTGGGCCGCTACGGCGCTGACCGGCGGCTGCTCGAGATAGCGGCCGCGATCATGGCGCTGGCCGACTAAGGGCCAGCCAAGGGACGGGACTAGCTAAGGGACACTGAGGCCGGGGAAGGCCTGGGTGCTGCCGCGCCAGAACGCCGCGCGCTGCGCCGTGCCCTGCATGGCCAGCGCGCCGAACCGCCGCAGCCGCTGGTCGCTGACCGCGACGAGGCCGAGGTAAGCCTTGGTCACGCCGTCTTCGAGGTACGCTGCGAGCGCCATCGCGCTGGTCGCATCGTGCACGCGGAAGGGAAGCTGATAAAAGGCCCGGGTGGCGGCCGGCGCCGCACCCAGCCGCCGGATCATCGCCGCCAGGGTGTCGCGGGCCTCGTTGTGCCTGGTCCAGTCCTGTTCGGCCGCGGCCAGGCTGCTTCCTGTCAGGTGAGCGCCCGCTACCCCGTAGCCGAAGATGGCCGCGTTCTCGGCCGCGAGCGCGGCCTGCAGCGCGGGCACCGGGCCTTCAACCCCCGTTACCGTGGTCGCCGCCATCGACCTGCCCTAGCCCAGTCCCTTTGCGGCCAGCGCCGTCGCGTGCGTGGCGTCGGAGGCGGCGATGCTCGCGAACAGCTGAGCCAGAGCGGGCTCCACCGTGGCCAGTCGCTGCACCAGGCCGCCTGCCGAGGCGCGTTCCGCCGCGCGCAGCTGGGC
>JBAUAY010001336.1:0-1915 GCA_049676235.1 Streptosporangiaceae bacterium | reverse complement strand
CCCCCAGCCGTCCCGCTGTCAGCGGTCCCTGTCGTTCCGCCGCTCCCAGCCACCCCTGCCGTCGCCTCTTCCGCCACCGCCGCCTCTTGCGGCGCCGTGGCTTCGTGCAGCACCGTGGCTTCTTGCGGCACTGTGGCCTCTTGCGGCGCAGGCGCCAAGGCAAGATAGCCGGCCGAGAACAGCAGGATCATCGGGATCATGCTGTTCGGGTCGGTCCCGAGGCCGCCCAGGAAGCCGAGGTCCTGCACCAGCACCCAGGCGGCCAGGCAGAATACGATCCCGAACGCTACTGCGTACTTGACTAGCTGGGTCCGTCCGGTCAGGAAAATCACGCCCAGTGCGGCCAGTGCGATCACCACGACCAGGTTGACCGCGAGGCCGTGGCTGGCGGCGAACGAGCCGAAGCCGGCCAGGAGGGACGACAGGAAGTGCGGCTGCGAAGTGCCCGACATCGACTGAACCATCCCGGCTAGGGTGCCCGGCTTGCCGTCTACCGTGCCTGACCAGAAACCGCGGCCGGGCCAGGCCTGGAGCAGCGCCATCCCGAGGAAGAAGAGCCCCAGGCCGGCCAGTAGCAGCCGCCCGAGCCGCGGGCTGCGCCAGGCCCCTTCCGGGAGCGCGATGAGCGCCCCCGCGGCCACGTAGAGGAGAACGGCGCCGGGCGCCCCGGTCAGCCAGCTCAGGCCCGGCGCGAAGATCCCGCCGAACGACTCCCCGAACACCCAGACGATCAGGCCCCAGCCGACGCTGGCCACCCCGGCAAGCCGGGACCAGGACCCGCGTGACGCGACGATGAGCCAGGCACCGATGCCGATCTGGATCCAGACACTGGCCGCGCCGGCCTGGATGGGGTGATAGGACCAGGCGGTGCCGCCCCAGTTGGCCAGCCGCTGGACCCACGTCGGCGATGCCACCGCGACCGGCTGGATGACCTGGGAGGCCAGCCCACCGGCCATCTTCGGCTGCGCCTGCAGAATTCCGTCAAGTATCCACAGCGCTCCGAACCCGATGCGCAGCAGCCGCCGTCCCCGGGCTTCCGCCGGGGCGCTCGCCGCCTGGCCCTCAGCGCTAGCCGCCCCGCCCTTCCCGGTCGTCGGGGCGACTCGCCAGGTACGCGCCGTCGCCCAGATAAGCCAGAGGAAGACGATCGCGATGAGGGCGATCGCGCCCTGGTGGAGGAGCGCAGACCTGAAGGCGGCAACCAGCGTCGGGTCGGCCGGGTTCAGGCCTGAGTTCATGCCGGGCAAGGATCCGGCTCCTCTCTACCTGCCTCGATTGCCTCCGCGTCCGGGCGTGACGGGTCCGCGTGCGGCCAGGCCTGGTACGCCTTCAGGGTAGTGCGCCCCGGCGCGACGGGCGCTAGAGCGGCGGCAACATGAGCAAGATGTAATGCCTGGTCAGTATCTCCTGGTCAGGCGCTCGCCGGTCAGACCGTCTCGGTCGGCCACCAGCGGGTGCCTTCGGGCGTGTCGCTGACGTCGAGCCCGGTGGCGGCCAGCGCTGCCCTGATGGCGTCGGCGGCGGCGAAATTGCCCTCGCCGCGCAGGCTGGCTCGCAGCGCGAGGAGCGGTTCGACCATCGGCCGCAGCCGGTCCCTAGGGTCGGCCAGCCCGTCCCTGGCCGCCCGTCCGAGCCGGCCGATGAGGCTGCGCAGCAGCGCACGCGCCTGCTCGGTCCCCTGGTCCTCGTCGGTGTCAGCCTCCCACCGCGTGATCGCGGCCTCGAGTTCCAGGATCACCCCGGCCATCGCGTCGGCGTCCCGTGTCCCCGCGGCCGCCGCGAACCCCCGCTCGGCCGCCGCCATGAGCTCAGGCAGCGGCAGTGCTGACCACTGGGCTGACCATTGGGCCGGCCGCGGGGTCGGTTCGTCCGCGTTCCCGCCGGCGGCGCATCCGTCGCCGTCCCAGCGCTCGTC
>JBAUAY010001335.1:0-8058 GCA_049676235.1 Streptosporangiaceae bacterium | reverse complement strand
GCGGCGGCAAGCTCCGCCGCCGCTGCCCCGATCGCGTCCGGATCAGCGCCGAGCACGCCGTGCACCAGGCGGGACACGTCAGGCGGGCAAAGAGCCGACACGTCCTCGCCGATCTGGCCGGCCAGGCGGCGGTCCATCCCGGCCAGGGCGACCCGGGTCACGTCGGGGGCCAGGTCAGCCGCCCACCGGCCGGGATGGTCCCGGGCCGCGGACCACAGCGTCCTGGCCAGCGTGCTCGCCTCGCGGATCGCTCCTTCGGCTTCTAGCACGGCCAGCTCGGCCCAGCCGGGACGGTCGTGCCCGAACTGGAGCGGGAGGCCGCGGTGCCGGAAGGATTCCAGCCGGGCCCGGGCCGGGCCGGTGCTGCCGCGGTGCGCGTCGATGTAGGACCTGATACCGACCGGCAGCGAGATCCAGCCGGTGCCGGTCTCCTCCGCCCGCTCCAGCGCCGCGTCCAGCTCCGCGGTCGCGTCGTCCCAGTCGCCGGCGGCGAAGGCGATCGCGCCGGCCACGAAGCCGAGGAACGGATCCACCCATGAGGCCTCCCGCTCGGCGGCCAGCTGCCGGGCGCGGTCGAGTTCGGTCCGCGCGGCCGTCGGCCCGGAGGCGGCCAGCTCGAACGTGGCGGGTAGCGACAGCGAGGAGTTGCGGGACCGGAAACTGTCCGTGCCGGGGAGGAGCGTCTCCCGGGCCCGCATGCGCTCCAGCGCCGCCTCCGGGCGGCCAGCCAAAAAAGCGGTGCAGGCGACGGAGGCCAGGAGGTTGGCCTGGGCGTCTGTGTCGCCGGCCGCGGCGAAACGGGCCATTGCCGCGTCCAGCTCGACGGTGGGCGGAGGCCGCCCGGCCAGGACCAGCAGCCAGGCCCGGGTCCCCTCCAGCTGGCGGACGGAAGCGGCGGGCAGCCCGGCGATGGCGGCGGTCCGCTCGATCACCGTCAGGGCCGCCATCGTATCCGCCCGGTTCATCAGGGAGCGGATCAGGATCACCTGCAACTGCGCCGCCACCGCGGGATCGGTGACCGCCATGATCCGCTCGCGGATCAGCGTCTCCGCGGATTGGCCCCGACCCCGGCGGAACAGGGCGTCGGCATGATCAAGCAGCAGCTGCTCGGGCACGTTCGCCCCGCCGATGGCGGCGACGTCATCGAGCAGGTCGGCGGTTACCTCCGGCGCGTATACGCGGGTCGTTGCGACCGCCTCCTGCAGCGCGGTCATCAGCGCCGGATCGGCATCGGCCCCGGCCGCCCGCAGCAGATGGTCCGCGACCAGGCTGGGCCGGTAATCGGCCGCCGCGAGTACCTCCGCGGCCCGCCGGTGAGCGGCGCGACGCTCAGGCTCAGCCAGCTCGGCGTAGGTCACCTCGCGGAACAGACCGTGGCTGAACCCAATCGTGCCGGACGGATCCCGGCGGACCAGGCCGGACGATATGGCCCGCTCGATCAGCTCGTCCAGCACATCAGCCGGACTGAACAGCATGGCGGCCAGGTCGCCAACGCCAATATCCGTCCCCCACACCGCCAGGGCGGCGAGCACGTCACGCGCTGGCTCGTCCAACTGCCCGAGCTGCGCCTGGATCACCTCGTCCAGGCCGGTACCTCTCATGTCAAGCTCGAACTTGGCCTCGATGGTGTCCGGTCCGGCTTCCGCCAGGGCGCCTGCGCTCTCATAGGCGCGCAGCAGTTCGCCTGCGAATAGCGGATTGCCGGCGGCCAGCCCCAGGATGCGGCGCAGCAGCGGGCCAGGCCACCGGCCCGTCCGGTCGAACACCAGGCGTTCGACCATCATCTGGCTCATCGGGGGGAGCCACAGCCGTATCTGCGCCTGCCGGATGAGCATGGTCAGCTGCTCACGAGACGCAGACGGCCGGGTTGTGATCAGCAGCGCCAGCGGCAGGCTCCGGCTCGCCCACGCCAGCCGGCGGAGCAGCGTAAGCGAGGCCGCGTCGAGGTAGTGCGCATCATCGGCGCACAGCACCACCGGACCGTCGGCACACAGCTCATCGACGCGATCGAACGCCGCCTCACCTGGATCCCGGCCAGTGGGCAGGTCGGCCAGGAGTTGTCCGGCGACGGCGAACGGATCATTTCGCCGGCCATGCTCGCCCGCTACGTGGAGGACCTTCGCATCGCCGGGCGCGACGGAATCCAGGATCTCCCGGGCCAGGAAGGTCTTGCCGATACCCGGCGCGCCCTCAATGGCAATGCTGACCCCGGTCGGCGTCCGCCCCTGGACCACTGCTAGTACCAGGTCGTGTACGGTCCGCGCCACCGCGGCACGATCGGACGGCGGTGACCGATTGCTGGCCACGTCGATCACCCGTCAAGCATAAGTGGCGCAGTTACGCCCGCCGGGCCGGCCGGTGTTCCGTCAGCCAGTCGAGCATCTGCGTCGGCGGTTAGCTGACCTCCGGGCTGCGGCGGTTCCGGTGCTGGAGCCGGCGTAGCCGTGCCACCAGCATCGGAATGATGATCCAGAGCAGCCATGCGTAGGTAGTGGCGAAGAAGACCGGGATCGACAGCCCGAAGCCGAGCATCACGCCATAGGACGCCCAGGTCATGTTGGTCACTGTCAGCGGCGGAGTGTCAGGCGCCTGCCCGTGCGAGATCATGTGCTGCAGCATCGCGAACAGCGCGACGGATGCCAGCAGTTGCAGCAGCGCGTAAAACCCGAACCGCAAGGCATGCGCCTCGAGGGTTTGCTGTCCTCTTGTGGTGAGCATCCTGGTCGCGAACGGGTTGAGGACGATCATCAGAAGCCAGAACGTGTTAAGCGTCCGCAACCGCGAGTCGGCACGCTTGGTGTACCGGAGGATATCGTGATGATTACTCCACGCCGCGGCGATTACGGCAAAGCTGATCAAGAACGCCGCGTAGTGGCCGACGTTGTGTTGCACCGAAGTCCAGAGCTCAGCTGCGGTATCCCCGCCCGGGACCGGCAGATCGATGGCGAGCAATGTGATCGCGATGGCGACCACCGCATCGGAAAAGAAGGTCAGCCGCTCGACCGCACGCGATTCGAACTCCGGCTCGCCCGCGGCCACTAGCCGATCATCTCCCTCTCCTGCGGTACAGCCACACCCGCGTGGGCAAGATCCAGGAACAAAATCAGTCCCACCGTACCCGCCGCAAAGGAACGGCCCGCCGTCTCAGTAATGAGCACGTATTTCTGACCGGGCTACTGGCTCCGACAGGGCAGAAGGCCACCGGCCTGCATAAGGGGGCATCATGCATCCGATGTTCGTGAAGCTGTACCTGGAGGCGGAAGCCGACGACGACCGAGAGGACAAGCGTCGTCGCGCGAACCGGGCCCGGCGTCGGCAGTCACGCGCGGCCGTGCGGGTCATCGCCCGCGACCGTGATCGCCAGCCGCGAGGCGGCGCCAGGGCCGCATGAGCCGGCCCGCCCTGATCAGCCCCGGTCGGCCAGGATCGGGCGGAGCGCGTCGAGGACGGCAGGGTCCTCGATGGTGGAAGGCGGCTGCTCGTCGTGGCCGTCGGCGATTCCCCGCATCGTCTTGCGGAGTATCTTGCCGGATCGGGTCTTGGGCAGGCCAGCCACCACGTCGACCCGGCGCACCGCGGCTACCGGCCCGATCTGGTCGCGGATCAGCTGGACAAGTTCGGCCGACAAGGCGGCTGGCTCCGTGCTGACACCCGCCTTGAGCACCACGAACCCGCGCGGTATCTGGCCTTTGAATTCGTCGTTGACGCCGATCACCGCGCATTCGGCCACGGCCGGATGGCTGGCCAAGACCTCCTCCATCTGCCCGGTGGACAGCCGGTGGCCGGCCACGTTGATGACGTCGTCGATGCGCCCCATCACGTACAGGTAGCCGTCGCGGTCGCGGTACCCGCCGTCGCCGGTGGTATAGAAACCGGGGTGCTGCGACATGTAGGAGTCGACGAACCGCTCGTCATCGCGCCACAAGCTGGGCAGGCATCCCGGCGGCAGCGGCAGTCGCACCACGATCTCCCCGGTCTCACCCGGCTCCGCCTCGGCACCGTTCGCGTCGATGATCCGCACGTCGTAGCCGGGTACCGGCATGGTGGGCGATCCGGCCTTGGTCGGCAGGGCCTCCAGGCCCATCAGGTCGGCGGCGATCGGCCAGCCGGTTTCGGTCTGCCACCAGTGGTCGATGATCGGTATGCCGAGCAGTTCGCCCGCCCACCGGTAGGTCTCGGGGTCAAGCCGCTCGCCGGCCAGGAACAGGTACGCCAGTCCGGACAGGTCGTACTCGCGGGCCAGCTTGCCGTCCGGGTCCTCCTTCTTGATCGCGCGGAACGCGGTCGGCGCGGTGAACAGCGCCTTGACCCGGTGCTGGGCGACGACCCGCCAGAACGCCCCCGCGTCCGGGGTGCCCACCGGCTTTCCCTCGTACAGCACGGTCGTGCACCCGGCCAGCAGCGGAGCGTAGACGATGTAGGAGTGTCCGACGACCCATCCCACGTCAGAGGCGGCCCAGAACACCTCGCCTGGCTTGGTGTCGTAGATGTTGTCCATGCTCCAGCGCAGCGCGACCGCATGACCCCCGTTGTCGCGGACCACGCCCTTGGGCTTGGCCGTCGTGCCGGAGGTGTACAGGATGTACAGCGGATCGGTCGCCGCGACGGGGACGCAATCCGCGGGTTCGGCCCCGGCCACCGCCTGGATCCAGTCCAGGTCGCGCCCGGCCGTCAGGGCGGCGGACGCCTGTGGCCGCTGCAGGATCACGCAGTGCTCCGGCTGGTGACGCGCCAGGTTGATGGCCCGGTCCAGAATCGGCTTGTACTCGATGACGCGGCTGACCTCGATGCCGCAAGAAGCCGAGACCACCACCTTCGGCGTGGCATCGTCGATCCGCGTCGCGAGCTCGCGTGCCGCGAAGCCGCCGAACACCACCGAGTGCACCGCGCCGATCCGCGCGCACGCCAGCATCGCGATCAGGGCCTCGGGAACCATCGGCATGTAGATGATCACCCGGTCGCCCGCGCTGACGTCCAGGCCGCGCAGCAGCCCGGCGAACCGCGCGACCTCCGCCAGCAGCTCCCGGTAGGAATATGTCCGGCTGGTGCCGGTGACCGGGCTGTCGTAGATCAGCGCGGCTTGGTCACCCCGGCCGTCGCGCACGTGCCGGTCCACCGCGTTGAAGCAGGTGTTCAGCACGCCGTCGGCGAACCAGCGGTAGAACGGCGGATTCGAGGGATCAAGCACCTGGGTGGGGACGGTGTACCAGTCGATAGCCTGGGCCGCCTCACCCCAGAATTCTTCGGGATCGGCCAGGCTCCGGTGGAACGCTTCCGCGTAGCGACCCATGACTTCACTCCATCCCAAGGGCATCTGATCCCCATCACATAACTACCGCTTACCCTAAGGCGCATGAGCGCGCACGTCATCGCGGTGGTGGGGGCGACCGCCACCGGGAAGTCCGGGCTGGCCATCGAGCTGGCCCGCGCGCTGCACGGCGAGATCGTGAACGCCGACTCGATGCAGCTGTACCAGGGCATGGACATCGGCACCGCCAAGGAGCCCGAAGCCGCCCGGCGGGGCGTCCCGCATCACCTGCTCGACATCTGGCCGGTGGCCCAGACCGCGAACGTGGCTGATTATCAGAAACTCGCCCGCGCAACGATCGAGGAGATCACGGCCCGCGGGCGGACGCCCATCCTCGTAGGTGGCTCGGGCCTGTACGTCCGCGCGGCCCTCGACGACCTGGATTTCCCCGGAACGGACTGGGTTATCCGCTCCCGCCTGGAAGATGAGCTCACCCGGCTCGGCCCGGCCGCCCTGCACGCCCGGCTGGCCGCCCTCGACCCGGCCGCGGCCGATGCGATCCTGCCGAGCAACGGTCGCCGGATCGTCCGCGCGCTGGAGGTGATCGAGATCTCCGGGCGTCCGTTCTCCGCGACCATGCCGGCCTACCAGCAGAACCGTCCGGCGGTCCAGATCGGCCTCACGCTGCCCCGCCCCGAACTGGACCGCAGGATCGCCGCCCGGGTCGACCGGATGTGGCAGGCGGATCTGGAAGGCGAAGTGCGCAGCCTGACCGCCCAGGGCCTGCGCGAGGGCAGGACCGCCAGCCGCGCGCTCGGCTACCAGCAGCTGCTCCGCTACCTGGACGGCGAGTGGACCCTCGATGAAGCCCGCCGCCAGACGATGAACGCCACCAGGCGGTTCGCCCGCCGCCAGGACTCCTGGTTCCGCCGCGACCCGCGCGTCACCTGGCTCGACGCCACCAAGGAAAGCCTGCTCGCCGACGCGTCCGCCATGGTCACCCGGGGTTTGCCGTTCCCCGGATCCTAAAGTCTTCGCGGTCACGAACTGCTGTGCCTGGGCGGTCCGCCGCCGCGCCAGCTCCCGCAGATCCCGCGGCAGGGCGTCGGCGACGAGCAGCTGGGGCAGGATGCCTCCAGGATCACGTCTGGCCCGACCCGCCAGCGCTCACCGATCAGGGCGCCGTTGACGTCGATGCCTTCAGTGGTCAGGTTCTCGCCGAAAACGCCGTTGCTGAGCGATCGGCCGAGTTCGGCTTCCCAGAAGCTAAGGTCTTCCCGCGCGTAGGCATAGACCGCCTGGTCAGGTCCGCCATGGTTCCGCACGTCGTAGACCCGGTCGCCGGCCAGGCCCACCATGCCAAGGCCCTTGGCGCGCGCGGGTGTCACCATGACCGGCCCGTCGACGGGCCGCTTGTCGATGCCCGTCAGCTTCATCTCGTTCCACGGGTTAAGGCGCGGCTGGCCGATGTTGACCGAGAGCAGCTTCATAAAACCCTTACATCTGGCTGCCAAGCTGGTATGCGCGCTTGGCATTGTCGGCGCAGAGCATCCGGGTCAGGCGTACCGCGGTCCGTTCGGCATAAAGATCTTCGTCAAGCCCCGTGCGCAGGAACGAAGAAAGCGCGGACCGGAACAGCGCCGCGCCCAGGTAGTACAGCTCGGGCAGGCCGAACGCGTCCGAGGAGTACAGGAACTTCCCGAACGGCGTAAGCTCGAGCGCCTCGGCCAGCAGCGCCGGGGCGCGCGCGCCGAGGTTGTGGGTGGCCAGCCCGGCGTCGACGTACACGTGCGGGAACACCTGGGCCAGGTACCCGGCCTCGCGGTGGTACGGGTAGTTGTGCAGCAGCATCACCGGGACCCCGGTGGGCTGGATCGCCCGCAGCAACGGCGTGAGCAGCAGCGGGTTGCAACGGTGCAGGTCGACATCGCTGTCCCCGTAGCCGACGTGGAACTGCACAGGCAGCCGCAGGTCCACGCCACACCAGATGAGGAACCGCTGCAAGGTCTCATCCGCCACCCGCGGCGGACCGGGCGTGGCGGACGCCAGCCAGTGCCCGGCCGCGGCCTCGACCTCGAAGTCCGAGGGCCGTTCGGCGCGCAGGTCGAGCCCGGTCCGGTAGGCGGCGATCGACTTCACGCCCACCGCCGAGGCGGTGCGGGTGGCCAGCGCGGACCGCACCGCGTCGGCGAACCCGGCCGCGCCCACCCCGGCCGCGGCCACGTCCTCCGCGACCCGCTCGAGCCGGACGATCTCGTATGCGGTCGCGCCGGCCAGGTCGCCGAGTTCGGCCGGAGAGGTGATCGGCTCGGGGGTGAACCCGGTGTCCACGCACATCACGGCGGTCCCGGTCAGGGACAGGAACCGCTTGCTCACCTCGGTGGCACCGAGCTCGGTCCGGCGAGCCACGTAGTCGCCGAGTTCGGCGTGCGGCGGCAGGCCGAGCACGGGCGGGCAGAGCCGCCGAAACGCGAACCCGGCCTGCGAGTCGAACACCGAACCGCCCGGCCACCTCACGCCCTCGTTCAGCATCGACTCGAGCGTGGCCTCGTCCGCGTCCCGGTGCAGCACGCCGTGGCAGTGGTGGTCGACGAGGGGCTGTTCGGCCACGCAGGACAGCAGGTCCGGCACTAAGACGCCCCCATCAGGACGCGTCGTCACGCGCCGACGCGAGCCGGGGCGCGGCCGCCTCCTCGGCGCCCGGTGCCGCGATGCCCTCGCGGGCCTGCAGCGCCGCGCCGAGCTTGCGCGCCGTGCCCGCCGCGACGATCACGGCCACGACCGCCACCACCAGCCAGACGCCGGCCACC
>JBAUAY010001334.1:0-3728 GCA_049676235.1 Streptosporangiaceae bacterium | reverse complement strand
AGCAGGCGCTTCACGTGGTAGTAGACCCGCTGCGGGGTCTGGTCGAGCTCGACCGCCACCTCGGTGCACGACCGGGGCTCGGCGAGCTGCCGCAGCACTTCGATCCGCTGCGGCTTGAGCAGGGCCTCAGCCTGCTCGATCTGGTCGAGGTAGACGACGTCCCTCATTACGAAAAACAGTCTTTACGTAAAAGAATCTTTTGTCAATGGGCTCCTGGCGAGACTGAACGTTCCTCCTAGCTGAGTTCCACAGCCGCGGACGCCAGCCGGAAACAGGCTCGTGCATCGTGCTGCCGGTGGATACCGCCCGTGCACGTCTACCAGCAGCCAACTGGCCCACTTCAGGTCCAGGCGACAGGCCTGTTCTCCCGATCCCTTGTGTCTCGTGAGGCATGATGGGGGTCAAAACCCGCTCTGGCGGTGGGTGAAGACGCCTCCCACTGCGGTTGCGAGCACCGGGATGGAGTGAATGTCCTGCACCGCGACGTCGGAGGGGTGCTCTTCGAGGAAGACCATGTCGGCGAGCTGGCCGGCAACCAGGAGCCCTTTACGTGCGTGCTGGCCGGTTACTTGGCTGGAGCCTTCGGTGGCGGCCCGGACCGCCTGCCCGGCCGTGAGGCGCTCGTCGGGTCCGTACGGAAGCCCGTCTTCGGTGATGCGCTCGATGAACGCCTGGATCCCGCCGAGGGGGGCGCCGGGAGCGACGGGCCGGTCGGAGCTGAACGCGACGGGCAGGCCAGCGTCGAGGAGGCTGCGGGCGCGGTGTGACCAGGCGCTGCGGTCGGCGCCGATGGCTCGCCGCATTCCCTCGCCGAACGTGGGGACGAAGTTCGGCTGTACGACGCAGGCGACACCAAGTGCGGCGAGCCGGGCGACCTGGTCCGGGCGTACGACCGCGCCGTGCTCCACCCGGTTCGGGACCGGGCGAGTGCCGTGGCAGGTGATCCCTTCCTCGATCACGTCGAGGGCGAGGTCGAGGGCGGCGTCTCCGACCGCGTGCAGCGCGAGCGACCATCCGGCCGCATAGGCCTGCAGGGCGCGGCGGCGCAGGCTCTGCTCGTCTTCCTGGAGGTAGCCGCGGTAGCCGGGACAGCCTTCGTAATGCTCGGTCATCCGGGCGGTGCGGCCCAGGATCGACCCGTCCGTGAAGACCTTGACCGGTCCGAGCTGGAGCGAGTCATCGCCCCATCCCGTGCGGACCCCGGCGCCCAGTCCCAGGCGTTCGGGTTCGCCGGAGTGCACGCCGAGGCCGGCCAGTGCGTCGATGACCGGCATGACCTGCATCCGCGTGCGCAGCACGCCGTGCTCCCGGGCGCTCTGGTAGGCCGCGAGCTCGCCCGGGGCGTGCCCGATCCAGCCTCCGGCGACGCCGGCGTCGGTGACGCTGGTGAGCCCCTCGCGGGCGTACTGCGCAGTGGCCAAGTCCAGAGCACGCTCGATGACCTCCAGAGGATAGGGCAGCAGCACATCCCGCACGAACGACATCGCCCGCTCTTCCAGAACGCCAGTAGGCCGTCCGGCCTGGTCAAGGACGATCCGGCCGCCGTCGATCTGCTGGTCGAGGTGTGCCAGAGCGGCGGTGCGCCGCAGGCCCGCGCTGTTGAGCTGGCAGGAGTGGCCGGAGGCGTGCTTGATCCACACCGGCCGGCCGCCGCTGACCCGATCGAGCACGTCACGGTCCGGGACCGCGCCGTGGAGCAGGACGGGGTTGAAGCCGGAGGCCACGATCCACTCATCGGCCCCGCCGTCCCAGGCACGGTCCCCGATGATGCGGTACAGGTCGTCCAGGGATCTCACGCCGGAAAGGTCAGTTTCGATGAGCGTCATGCCGAACCAGACGCTGTGCGCGTGGGCGTCATTGAACCCGGGCAGCACGACCCGGTCGTGCGCGTCGACGCGCTCGCGCGCCCGCAGGCCCTCGACATCGTTCCCGGCGGCGACGATCCGTCCGTTGAGGACGGCAACGGCGTCTACGATGGGCGCCTCGGGGTCACCGGTGTGGATCCGCCCGTTCTCGACGATCAGATCGACCATCATCTGCCGTGATCTCCTCTGGTCTGGAGCGCTATAACCCTAGCCTCGAAGTCTCGTGATCTTGGCTTGGCGGCTGAGGATGGGGCATGGGCTGGCTCTCGCGCGGCGGCCTAGCGCCGGGAGACGTCTGTGGCATGGAAGCGGTCGGTGAGCGCCGCCGCAATGTCTGTGATGCCGGGGCTAGCCGATGAGGCCGAGCGGGACGCCGATGGCGGGTTGGAGGGCCATCAGGGGCCCGGACGCGGCGGGCCTCATGCGCCGCAGCGCGAGCATCTCGAGGGCGTACGGAAAGACGGGGAGCAGCAGTGCCAGTCCGGCTGCGGCGGCCAGGCCGGTCAGCGCGGGCACGTCGTGCAGGCGTATCGCGCGCAGCGGGGGCGGGCCAGGGTCAGGAAGACGCGTGCGTCCTATGCTCAGCCTGAGCCAGGACGTTCCGGCTGGCCCCACAGCCGAGATCAAGTGCACCGACAGGGCCGAGGCGAGCTGGACCGACAGCATCGCCGCCACCGCCAGGCTCCACGGCGGCATCGCAACGGTGCCGGAGGCGCGTGCGGTCACGCTCGCTCCCGGCGGGTCTTCCAGTCACCGATCGCGGCCAGGCGCCGCCGCTGCTGGGCTGCGGCCCCGGCGTCGAGCCCGCGGCGGCGCTGCTCGAGACGGCCGACGACGCGTTGCCGGTGCTCGACGGGGTTGGCGTCGTCGTATTTGAACTTGGCGTCCACCCGCAGCACCGCCAACCGGACACCGCGGATGCCAGACAGCATCCGCCCGTACGGCGCCGCGCCAGGCGCCACGGCGGCGTGGCGGCCCTCCGGCTGGAAATCGGCGAGCTGGGCGGTGAGGATCTCCGCCTTGCCCTGCGGGTCGTCGACCACCGTGGGCCGGCACACGAACTGCACGGCGGCGTAGTAGCTGGTCGGCACGCCGTCCTCGTCCGGGCCGCCTGCCCTGGCCCGCCAGTACGTCGGGATGTAGGCGTAGTCGCCGGTCACGGCCAGCCGGACCTCGGGGGCCGCCTCCAGGTGCGGCCAGACCGGGTTCGGCCGGGCCAGGTGCATGAGCAGCTCACCGCCGGCGACGGTGAAGTGCAGGGGAAGCACCAGCGGGGCCCGGGCCGGGTCGAGGTTATTGACCGCGAGCATCCCGAACCTGTCGGTGGATGCCAGCCAGTCCTGCCACTCGGCACTGTCGAGCGCGGCGTCCCACGGGTGGATCAGCATGTCAGTCTCCTTCATCCGGCGTGGGGCCGGCAGCGATCAGCCGGCGGGCGGACCGGACGCCGGGTCCGAGCCGGGCCAGACGGGCGGCCAGGTCATCGGCGACGCCATGCAGCGCTTCGCCGGTCACCGGGTCAAGGGCGTCGAGGATGAACAGCGCCGCGGTGGTGTCCTCGCGCAGCTGGGTGCGGCGGGCCTGGCGCCAGTTCCAGCGCCGGCAGGTCACGCCGGCGTCATCGCACCACACCACCTCGCCGACCTCGGGGTGCTCGGTCACCGCGATGCCGTCAGCCACCGTGTCGAACGGCTCGTCGCCGGCGGTGCGGATCAGCCGCGGCGGGCCGGCGTAGCGGGTCAGGTCCTCCCCCCCGACCGGGATCTGGTGCAGCACCGAGACCGCGTTATACACGTCGGTGAGCCGGTTTACCCGGGGCAGCCCGGACGCGGCGCGGCGCAGCAGCGCCTCCAGGCTGTTGCG
>JBAUAY010001333.1:0-6759 GCA_049676235.1 Streptosporangiaceae bacterium | reverse complement strand
AACCCGCTGGCGGTCGGCCTGATCGCGGTAGGCGTCGGCTGGCTCGCCGGCTCGCTTCTGCCGGCCAGCAGCGCCGAGGAGCGTGCGGCGACGAAGGTCAAGGAAGCCGCCGCGCCAGCCGTCACCGGCGCGGCCAAGGACGCCGCGGCCAGCCTCCAGGACTCAGCAAAGCAGGCAGCCGAGTCGGTCAAGGCCGCAGCGGCCGGCGCCGCCGTCGTCGTCAAGGATGAGACCGCCAGCTCGGCGCACGACGTCAGGGACCAGGCACAGGCAGCCCGCGACACCGTGACCGATAGCCGCCGCTAACTACCCTGGCCGCCGCCCGCGGCTTGATCCTGGCGGACCGCGCCAGGCCCCTAGGTCCTGCTCCGGGGTTATCCGCAGCCCGGAATCTCTGCGGTGCCCGGGTAACAGGGAATCCAGCCGCCACGCCGACGAGTTAGGGAGGGTGATCGCCGATGGCCAGATCGCAGACTACGGGCAGCACCGCGCGCGACGATGTGCCGAACGACCCGGCAGATCTGAGCGGCGGGTCCTGGCTCGCGGCTGCCAGGCGAGCCCTGAAGGAATATAAGGCCGACGACCTGCAGGACCGTGCCGCGGCGCTGACCTATTTCGGCATCCAGTCGATCTTCCCGGGTCTTCTTGTCCTGGTCTCGTTGCTCGGCGTTCTCGGTAAGTCGGCCACCCAGCCGCTCATCACTAACCTGGGCAAGGCGGCTCCGTCGTCCGTGCGGAAGATCATCATGAGCGATGTCACCCACCTGCAGCACAGCCATGCAGCCTCCGGGATCCTCGGCATCGCCGGGATCGCGCTCGCACTGTGGTCGGCGTCCAACTACGTCGCGGCCTTCATGCGTGCCTCCAACGTCATTTACGACGTGCCCGAGGGCCGGCCGATCTGGAAAACCGCGCCGGTCCGCCTGGGCGTCACCGTGGTGACGATGATCTTGCTTGTTGCGGCAGCCGTCATCGTGGTCGTGACCGGCGGCCTGGCACACAAAGCCGGGACCGTGCTCGGGCTGGGCTCGACCGCGGTCACTATCTGGGACATCGCCAAGTGGCCGGTGCTGCTGATCATCATCGGCCTGATCCTCGCCATCTTGTTCTGGGCCAGCCCGAACGTCAGGCACGGCTTCCAGTGGATCAGCCCCGGCGGCCTCATCGCCGTCATGCTATGGCTGGCTGCCTCTGCCCTGTTCGCCGTGTACATCGCCAACTTCAGCCACTACAACAAGGTCTACGGCAGCCTCGCCGGCATCATCATCTTCCTGATCTGGATGTGGATCTCCAATGTCGCCATCCTGCTCGGCGCCGAGTTCAACGCCGAGCTCGAGCGCGGCCGCGCCGTAGCGGCCGGGCATCCAGCCGGGCAGGAGCCTTTTGCGGAACTACGGGACGACCGCAAGCTGCGGAAGAAAGACAAGCAGCCGCGGAGCTGAGCCAGCGCGCGCGCCTAGGCTCACGTAAATCCGGGCCGGGGCCGACTGACGTTGGCGATCCGGTGACGCGCCGACCGGGCCGGCGGATAGGGCCATGGCCCCGAACGGCCGTTGTGGCTGTGGCCGATATGGCCTGCAGCCTCGGGCTCAATCGGACAGGCCGGACCAAGCTCCCGCCGGGACGATCTGGAGTTCGTTAGCATCGAGCCTGATCACTCGCATGGAGGAGGTTCCATGTCAAAGCGGAACCAAGCGGGTCAGCGGGAGGCTAGTGCGGCCGGACCTGAGCGGCCGGGGTGGCTGTTCCTGGTGGCGGGCGGGCTGATCTGGGCGGGAGCGCTGCTCGGGATGTGGATCGTGCTGGCCGGGCAGCCGGACGTGCAGGATCTGGTGGCGGGGTCGGCGGCGGCGGTGCTCGCCGCGGGCGTCGGGTATCTTCTCAGCCAGCGGGGGAAGATGGTGCCCAGCGTCCGGGTCCCCGACCTGCGCAGGCTCGCGGCCCTGCCGTGGCAGGTGGTGGTCGAGACCGGGCAGGTTTTCGCGCTGGCCGCCCGCAAGGCGGCCGGACGCCCGGCCGCGCCGGGCGCGCTGCGCACCGTGCCGGTGGATGTCGGGACGGACGTGCGCGGATGGCCGGCCGCGCGACGGGAGGCGGTGCTGACCGCGCTGCTGTCCGCGGCGCCGAACACGGTCGTGGTGGATATCGACATGGAAGCCGGCACGGCGCTGGTGCACCAGCTGGCCGGTGCCCCGGAGCCCGATGCGCACCCGGCGCTGCCGGGATGAGCTGGTTCCTCGCGGCGGCGCTGGTGCTCCAGGTGGCACTGGTTCCCTGCGCGTGGGTGTGCTGGCGTTTCGACTCCGAGCACCGGGTAGTGGCCCTGGGGCTAGCCGGCACGGTCCAGGCGCTGGCCGTGCTGTGCCTGGCCGTCGGGTATAGCGAACCGGGGCTGGCGTCGCTGGCCGTGGTGCTGGCCGCGTTGTCCAGCGGAGGCTCAGTAGCCTTCGCGCGATTCCTGGAACGGTGGCTGTGACGGGAGGCGCGCGATGACGGTGACCGGGGTCATTTCGGTGGTCCTGCTGGTGGCGGGGCTAGTGATCGTGGTCGGCTCGTGCGCCGGGATGGCGGTACTGGACGACCCGCTGGACCGGCTGCACCTGACCACCCCGGCCGCGATGCTCGGCTCGACCGGGATCTGCGCCTCGGTCGTGGTGCGTGACGGGCTGTCGGCATCGGGGCTGGCCGCCATCGGCGTAGCCGTGATCCTGATCGGCGCCAACCCGCTGGCCGGCCACGCCGTGGCCCGCGCCATCGCGATCCGGCGTGGTGCCACGTGGTCGGCTCCCTCGGATGGGTCCGCGGGCTCTCCCGGCGAGGAGCAGTGAGCGAGGCGGTAATTGCCGTCGCGCTGGTCTGGGTGGCCGCGTCGGGCACGGCCGTGGTCCTGACCACGGACCCGCTGCGCCAGGCCTTCGTGGCCGGGTTCTTCGGGCTGGGGCTGGCCTTCCTCTACCTGTCGCTGCAGGCCGGAGACGTGGCGCTGTCGCAGATCGTGGTGGGCGCCATCGCGCTGCCGCTGATCGTGCTGCTCAGCCTGGCCAAGGTGGGAAAGGACCGGGGATGAGCCGCCGCGCGCGCCTGGTGTTCTTCACGGCGGCCGCGGCCGCGCTGGCCGTGACTCTGGGCGCCGGCCTGGCCGGCCTGCCGTCGTTCGGCAGCCAGATCACCTCCTACGCCCGGATGCTCAACGAACTGGCCCCGCGGCAGCGGCACGTCACCGACGTGGTGTCGGCCATCAGCTTCGACTACCGCGGCATCGACACCCTGTTTGAGGAGTTCATCCTGCTCGGCGCGGTGACCGGGATCTCGGTACTGCTGCGGCCGCTCAGCGATGAGACCCGTCAGCTCGCCGAGGACAAGGCGCCGGACCGGACGATCCCGCCGCCGAGCCCGGCGGTGTGGCTGCTGGCGGTGTTCCTCAGCTCGCTGCTTGTCCTGACCGGCATCGAGACGGTCACGCACGGCCAGCTCACGCCGGGCGGCGGGTTCCAGGGCGGGGTAATCCTGGCCAGCGCGCTCTACGTCGTTTACCTGGGCACCAACTACGTGACGATCGAGCGGTTCCAGCCGCAGCCGCTGCTGGAAGCCACCGACGGGGTAGGCGCCTTCGGGTACGTATTCATCGGGCTGCTCGGCCTGCTCGCCGGCGTCGGCTTCCTCAGCAACGTCGTCGGCCTGGGCGTCACCGGGAACCTGATCTCGGGCGGCACTATCCCGCTGCTGAACCTGGTCGTCGGCGTGGAGGTGGCGGCCAGTTTCGCGATCCTGGCGTCGGAGTTCCTGGACCAGACGGCGGTCATCCGGCCGAGGCGACGATGAGCGTCCTGGCCTACGGCGTCGTCGCCTGGCTCTTCCTCGTCGGCGTCTACGGCGTCGTGACCAGCCGCAACCTCATTCACCTGGTGGTCTGCCTGTCGGTCTCGCAGTCCGCCACCGACATCTTGCTGCTAGAGATCGGGTACCGCACCGGTGGTCATGCCCCGGTGTTCGTCAGCCTGCCCGCCCATCCGGGACCGGCCGTCGACGCCGTCATGCAGGCGCTGGCGCTCACCGACGTGGTGGTGGGAGCCGCGGTCACCGCCCTGCTGCTCGCGCTGGCCGTGCAGGTGCACAAGCGGGCCGGGACGCTGGATCCCGACGCGCTCCGGGCGACCAGGGACTGACCGGCATGGACCTCGTCGTGTCGACCTCGGCCGTCATTCCTGCGTCGGTCGCGGTTCCGCTGGGCGGTGCGGCCCTGATGGCCGGGTTCAGCTGGCTGCTGCCCCGGTGGGCCAGGGACCTGATCGCCATCGCGGTCGCACTCGCCACCACCATCTTGACCTTGATCCTGATGGCCTCCAGCGCAGGCCGCCCGATGATCTACTGGTTCTCCGGCTGGCGTCCCTCCGGGGGCATGGTCATCGGGATCGACTACGCGATCGGCCCGCTCGGAGCGGGCATGGCGTCCCTGGCGGGGCTGCTGGCCAGCGCCGCGCTGGTCTACTGCTGGCGGTACTTCGACAGCGCCCGCGGCCGCCACCACGCCCTGGTCCTGATCTTCCTGGCCGCCAGCGTCGACTTCTGCCTGACCGGAGACCTGTTCAACCTGTTCGTCGCGTTCGAACTGGTCGCCGTGACCGCCTTCGCGCTCACCGGCTACAACGCCGGCCACCCCGCGCCGCTGCAGGGAGCTATCAACTTCGCGGTCACCAACAGCCTCGGGGGCATGTCCGTCCTGATGGGCGTGGGGTTCCTCTACGCGCGCACCGGCTCGCTGAACCTGGCCCAGATCGGCCAGACCCTGACCGGACGGCACGCCGACGGGTTGATCGTAGTGGCGTTCGCGCTACTGACCGGCGGTTTCCTGATCAAAGCCGCGGTCGTCCCTTTCCACTTCTGGCTGCCCGACGCATACGGCTCGGCGCCGACCCCGGTGTGCGTGCTGTTCGCCGGGGTGATGAGCGAGCTCGGGCTGTTCGCCGTGATCCGGGTGTGGGACACCGTCTTCTCCGGCCTGGCCGGCGGGTCCGGGCCGCGGATGCGGGCGGTGCTACTCGGGTTCGGGATCCTCACCGCGCTGGTCGGGGCGGTCATGGCACTGGCTCAGATCCAACTGAAACGGATGCTGGCCTTTGTCACCATGAGCCACCTGGGTATCTACCTGATCGGGGTCGGCCTGCTTACCCCGCTGGGCCTAGCCGGCGCGTCGCTGCTGGTGATCGGGGACGGCCTGGCCAAGTCCGCGCTGTTCCTCGGCGTCGGCGTCTTGCAGCATCAGCGGGCCAGCGTCAGCGAGATCAAGCTGCGCGGCCGCGGCCGCGGGCTGGCGGTCACCGGCATCACGATCGTGCTGGGCGCGCTGGTGCTGGCCGACCTGCCCCCGTTCGTGTCCTCGGTCGGGCACGCGCTGCTGGTGGACGCGGCGGACCAGGCTGGCCTGCCGTGGCTGGAAATCGTGATCGCGTTGTCCATCATCTTGTCCAGCGGAGCCGTGCTGAGGGCCGCGGGGCGGATCTGGCTGGGCTGGGGGGATAGGGAGAGCTCGCGACCGGATACTGGCACCGAGGACGATCCCGGGGAGGAGGCCGAGGATCGATCCGACACAGCGAATTCTGCTAGTGCAGAAGGGGCGTCTGGGACGCAGGAGTCCACTGGGGCGAAAAGGCAGACGAAGTCGGAGAGAGCCAGGGACGCGGACGGATCCGCTGGCACGGCTGGCGGCGGGTCGGTTGGGCCGGATAGAGATCAGGGCGGACGGGAATGGTCAGGGCGGCTGAGGCGCGTGCCGCTGACCATGGTGCTGCCGCCGCTGGCGCTGCTCGCGATCGGGCTCGGGCTCGGGCTGACGTCCGGTATAGAGGAGCATGCCGTGGCGGCCGCGGCGGCCTTCTCGGACCGGGCGGCCTATGCGGCGGCGGTGCTCGGTACCCACGGCGGGTCTATGCCCACGCGGGGCAGGGTCGTCGTCCCGGCCTCGCCGGCGGCGTCCGCGGGTGGTGTGTTCACTGACCTGGGCCAGGCGCTGGCTGCGCTCTGCGTGGCGGGCATCGCCCTGGACCGGCGGGCCGTGGGGCTCCGCCGGGCGCTGGCCGCCGGCACCGGATGGCTGCGCCGCCTGCACAGCGGCCTAGTCGGTGATCAGGTCACATGGCTAGTGGCCGGCCTGGCGCTGCTCGCCGCCCTCAGCGAGGCGGCGCTGCACTGACCGGGTACCCATAAGCAGGGGGGTGACCGCAGGAGCGGGGCGGGGCACCACGGCTCATTCGGGAGACAGGACGGGAGGCGGGGACCGGTGCGGCTTATTGTCAGGCTGGCCTGGTCGCGGCGCCGGCGGTCAAGATGGAATCGAGCAGGCCGGGAAAGCGCGGTCCCGTCGCCCTTGCGCAGCCGCGCCTAGCCCTTGGCGCCCTGGATGCGCTTGGTGACCAAGCCGGCCTCGCGCATTATGCGCAAGTGGTGGGAGAAGGTCGACTTGCTCCAGCTTGGACGGGATCACGGGTGATTAGCCGGCTTCAGCTTGTGCGCCGTCACTGCGCTTAACGCGATGTCGGTGAGCGGCAGGCGTTCTGTCACCGGAACGTCCGTAAGCCGAGGCGCCCCGGCCCGCGATGGGAGACCTGCTGGGCGACGTCCACGTCGTCCACCTGTGCACCCCCATCGCCAGGAACGCCGGGGCTGCCCTGCCGGGCAGCAGATGCTGGGCGACGTGGACTGGGAACAGCTCGTCGTGGCTGGCGATAGGTGGCAGTACCGCGGCAGCAGTGCGCAGTGACC
>JBAUAY010001332.1:0-2196 GCA_049676235.1 Streptosporangiaceae bacterium | reverse complement strand
GTCCACCGGGGTCCGCGACGCGCTCAGCTCCCGGCCCGCCCTGAGCCGGCTGCTCCCGGAAGGCGGCGACGGGCAGCGAGCCGACGAAGACCGTTCCGGCCTGGCCCGGCAGCAGATGTTCGGCGGTGTGCTCGGCCTGCTCACCGAGCTCGCGGCGGCCACCCCGGTGCTCCTGGTGCTCGAGGACCTGCACTGGGCCGATGCCTCCACCCGGGACCTGGTCACGTTCCTGTCCCGCATGCTGCACCGGGAACGGGTCGCGCTGATCGGCACCTACCGGACCGACGACCTGCACCGGCGGCACCCGCTCCGGCCGGTAGTGGCCGAACTGCTCCGGCTGCCCAGCGTCACCGCGGTCGATCTCGCCCCGCTGATTCCCTCGGCCCTGGCTGAGCATCTGACGGCGACCCTGGCCGAGCATCTGATGGCGGCGGCGCCTGGCCGGATCGAAGCGATCGAACTGAACGACATCGTGGCCCGGGCCGAAGGCAACGCCTATTACGCGGAGGAACTGCTCGCCGCGTTCGTCGGCGGCGATCCGGCCGAACGCCGCGCCCTGCCCGCCGGGCTGGCCGCGCTTCTGCTCAGCCGGGTGGAGCAGCTGTCCGATCCCGCGCAGCGGGTACTCCGCACGGCGGCGGTTGCCGGACGGCGGGCCGACGACGAGCTCGTCCGCGCCGCGTCCGGCCTGGCGGCCGACGAATACGAGGCCGCGGTCCGTGAGGCGGTCACGCACCAGTTGCTCGTGACCGACAGCATGGAAGGCTATGTCTTCCGGCACGCGCTGCTGCGGGAAGCGGTCTACGCGGACCTGCTCCCCGGCGAGCGGACCAGGTTGCACGGCACGATGAGCACGCTGCTGGCCGAAGAGCAGCGGCTCGCGATGCCGGGAACGGCCGCGGAACTGGCCCAGCACTGCCTGGCCAGCCACGACATTCCGGGCGCGTTCGCCGCCTCGGTCCGGGCCGGTGAGGAGGCGGGACGCCTCGGCGCGCCGGCCGAGGCCCACCGGCACTACGACCAGGCGCTCGCCTTGTGGGAGCGGGTAGCTGAGCCGGAGAAGACGGCCGGCCTGGCCCGCGCCAAGCTGGGCCTGCTGTCCGCGACCCACGCGGCGGACAGTGGCGACTACGAGCGCGCCATCCACCTGCTCCGACGGCTGCGGCAGGCGCTCGTCGCGCAGGCCAACGAGGGCACTGGCCCCGAAGACGTCAAGATGACCAGCAGGATCGGCGAGCGCCTCGCCTCGTACCTGATGCTGATGGACGACCGCAAGGCCGCCGCCGAGGCCGTCGAGGTGGCCCGGGCCACGGTTGACGCCACGCCCGCGGAACCGCCGACGTGGCAGTACGCGCGCGCCATCTCCACCTACGCCAACACCCTGCTGGCCGAGGACGACTACACCATCGCCAGGGAACAGGCCGAGCGCGGGCGGGCCGTGGCCCGTGCCGCCGGCGCGCCGTGGGTCGAGGCCGACGCGCTGGTCACCTTGGGTTTCATCAGCAACCGCGAAGGCCGTAACGACGAGGCGATCGAGCTGCTGACCGAGGCGCACAAGCAGGCCCGCGAGGCCAAAGACCTCGGCGTGGAGCTGCGCGCCGCGAACCACCTGGCGCAGGCCCACCTGGAGCTCGGCGACCTGGCCATCGGCGCGGCCGTGGCCCACGAAGGGACCAAGCGAGCCAATCAGACCGGGCTCGGCCTGGCGCCGTTCGGCCTGGACGTGCAGCACCTGCACTTCCAGTGCCACTTCGCCGACGGCAAGTGGGACCACGCCCAGGAGATCGCCGACGGATTCCCGGTCCGGGTGACTAGCGCACCCGAGGCGTTCCTGTCCTCCATGGCCCTGTTCATCGACATCGCGCGCGACAACCCGGCCGTGACCGAACGCCTAGCCTGGATCGAGCCCTTCTGGTCCGGCCACGGCTTCGACGGGTTCATCGCCCGCAGCCTGCTCGCCGAGCATGCCCTCTGGCGGGGAGACACCGAGCAGGCCATCTCCGCGGCTCAGCTCGCCATCGACCTCGTCAACGAGCCGCCCTGGGGTTACTTTCCGTCCGTCATCAGGCCGGCCGCGATCGCCCTGAGCGCCCGGGCCGACCGGGCGGTGCGCGCCCGCGCCACCGGTGACGAGGAGACCACGGCCGCCGAAGTCGCCGCGGCCGCGGAGCTGCGGCAGATCGCCCGCGAGGGCGC
>JBAUAY010001331.1:0-2976 GCA_049676235.1 Streptosporangiaceae bacterium | reverse complement strand
GTCTTCGCCGGCCGCGGCTGGAGCGCGCAGGAATGGCTGGCCGCCCGGGACCAGCTGGCTTCGCGGGGGTGGGTCGACGCGGCCGGCCGGGCCACCGAGCGCGGCCGCGACGGCCGAGATGAGGTCGAATGGCGCACCGACCGGCTCGCTGACGGCCCGTGGCGGGCCCTGGGACCCAATCGCGCTCAGCGGCTCGCCGAGCTGATCGGCCCCTTCCTCGGCGCGGCATTTGAATCCGGCCTGCTCCCGGCCCAATCCACTCTGGGCATCATGGCCGTGCCCACGCCGGCTCCCCGCCCCTGACGGGGCCAGCGGGTCACCGCATGACTAACCGGAAAGCGCCTCGCGGGCGGCCTTGATTGACGCGCGTTTCGCGGAGTCGAGGTACTCCTCGATCCTGGTGATGCGCCCGTCGCGCACCTGCAGGTACATCGCGGCGTGCAGCTCAACCGCTGCCCCGTTCGGCAGGTAACCGCGCAGGACATGCTGTTGCAGCACCCCGTCGGCGGCCGGCACCCGCCGTACGATGTCGTATCGCAGGCCAGACACGGCCCGGTGCAGGCCTTGCAGCACCTTCAGGTTGTCCTCAACGGTCTGTTCGATGAGGTCATCGTTGTGCCAGATGACGGCATCCGGTGCGTAGATCTCGCGCAGCGTGTCGATGTCGCCAGCTTCCAACGCGGCGAAGAAACGGATAACAAGTTCCTCGCTGATGGCCATGCCCTCCTTTATCGGGGCGCCTCGCGGCGTCCGCCTGTTTCCGTCGGCAGCTTGTCAGGCCCGTCAGTTCGGTCCGCAGCAGGCGGGGCCGTCGCGGCGCTATTCTTCGCGACGGCGCCGATTACGGCGATGGCCTGCTCGTAGCCCCAGTCGCCCCCGACGGGCATCGGGAACAAGACCGGCAGGTCCACCCCGGCGGCTCGGTACTCCATCAGCCGGGCGTCGCACTCCCGGGCGCTGCCCTGCGCCACGAACCCGTCGGCCACCGGCTGCGGCACCTGATCGGCCGCACCGGCCCGGTCGCCCGCCAGGACGCGCTCGCGCACGCCCCGCAAGTCCACGGCGCCGTCGAGTTCCCCGAACAGTCGTGGCACGGCGGGATGCAGCACGTAGCGGGGTACGACGGCACGAGCCGCAGCCGCGGCCGCAGCCGGGTCGTCTGACCGGCAGCAATGCACTACGCAGGCGATCTCAACCGATACCGGATCCCTCCCGGCGGCGCGCGCGGCCGTGCGGACGACCTCGGCCGCCCGGCCGGCCTGAGCCGGCGTCATCAGGTTGAGGATCACGCCGTCGGCTATCTGGCCAGCCAGCTCGAGCATCCGCGGCCCGAGCGCGGCCAGGTAGATCGGCAGGTCGGCCCGCACCGGCGGACTATCGAGGGGCACCATGCCGGTGCGGAACACCTGGCCGTCATACCCGGCGGCCTGCCCGCCCAGGACCGCCCGGATGACGCCCACGTACTCCCGGATCATCGGCAGCGGTGCGAACGGCTGGACGCCGAACCGCGCGTTCATCACCGAGTTGCCGGCGCCCAGGCCGAGGATGAACCGGCCGTTAGCCGCCTGGTCCAGCTGCGCCGCGGTCTTGGCGGCCAGCACCGGCGGCCGCAATGCCGCGTTCGCGACCGCGGTCCCCACCTGCGCCCGCTGGGTCGCGGCCGCTACCGGGTGGCAGAGCGTCAGTGCGTCGCCATGTCCTTCAGCCACGAACACCGCGCTGAAGCCGGCCCGCTCCGCGGCGGCGGCCAGCGCGCCGATACGGGCAGGCGGGAGCCCGCTATGCGACGCGATGGACAGGCCCAGTTTCCCGCTCGCCGCCGGCTCGCTCATGACAGCTGCGCCCGCAGTTCCCGCTTGAGTACCTTGCCGGTGGTCGTCCGGGGGAGCGTGGCGGCGAACTCCACGCTCTTCGGGCTCTTGAAGTGCGCGAGCTGATCACGGCACCAGGCCATGACCTCCTCGGCCGAGAGGGCCTGACCGGCCGGCCCGTCCACCGGGATGATGACCGCGTGCACCGCCTCGCCCCAGGTCGGATCGGGCCGCCCCAGCACCGCCGCGTCGGCCACGGCGGGGTGGCGGGCCAGCACCGCCTCCACTTCAGCGGGATAGATGTTCTCGCCGCCGCTGATGATCATGTCCTTGGCCCGGTCCAGGATGTAGAGATAGCCATCGGCCGTCAGCTTGGCGATGTCACCTGTCCGGTACCAGCCGCCCTCGGCGAATGCCGCCGCCGTGGCCTCGGGATCCCGCCAGTACCCGGAGAACAGGCACTCGCCGCGGATCAGCAGCTCGCCCGCGACCTCGAAGGGAAGATCGCTCCCGTCCGGGTCGACGATGCGAACTTCCCAGCCGAACGAGACCCGGCCCGCGCTGGCCAGCCGCGGATGACCTGGAGAGTGATCTTCGGGGGCGAGCAGGCTGATCATGGATTGGCTTTCGGTGTTGCCGTAGATCTGCCGGAACCGGCAGCCGAACGCCGCCAGCGCCGCGGTCAGCGAGGACGGGGTGATCGGCGCCGTGCCGTAGGCGATCTCGCGCAGGTGAGACAGGTCGGCCCGCTCCCGCCGGCGGATCTCGGCGACGAGCATGTCGATCAGCGACGGTCCGGCGGTGAAGAACTCGATCCGGTCGGCCTCGATGGCGTCGATGACCGCCGCCGGAACGAAGGCCGTGTGGAGGTACACCGTCCCGGCGGTCAGGATCGCCTGCATGCACTGGCCGAAGCCGCCCAGGTGGAACAGGGGCAGGATCTGCAGATGACGCGACCCGGCGACCTGGTCGCCGATCTCGATGGCGAAGTCGGCGACGCTCATCATCAGCGCGCCGTGCCGGAGCGGGATGGCCTTGGCCCGGCCCGTGGTGCCGCTGGTGTGCACGAGCGCCAGCACCGTCTCGCCGGTGAGCTCGGGCCGCGGCGGAACCGGGCCGGCCAGCGTCCCGCCGTCCACCCAGCCATCCGGCACCGGCCCGCCGC